>JAKPUV010000150.1 GCA_029554925.1 Candidatus Hydrogenedentota bacterium
TCCTCCTTCGCCTCGTCCACGCCGGCCACGTCATTAAAGGTGACGGTCTTGTCCCCCCGGTTCACGATGCGGGCGCGGCTCTTTCCGAAGGAGAGGGCCTTGTTGCTTCCGCCCTGCATCTGCCGGAACATGAAAAACCAGAAAAGCCCTAAAATCAAAACGATGGGCAGCACGCTGAACAGCAGGTCCGTGAGAATGGTGTTGTCCACCTCGAAGCGGTAGTCCACGTTGAAGGTGTCCAGCGCGGTCTTCCATTCGTCCTTAAACTCATTGCTCTTAAACGAGACGGTTTCCTGGTTTTCGACCTTCTTCTTCAGGGTGGCGTTGATCTGGACCAGATTCTTCCCCACCTCCTTGATCACGACGGCCTTGATGTTGCCGTTGTCCATCTCGCGCACGAAGTCGCGCTCGCCCAGGGTGCGCGGCCTGTTCGGCATCTGGGTGAACTGGGTCATGGCGAGGATCACGACGAGAATCACCACGATCCAAAGGGTGTACTGCTTGAGAAGGTTGTTCATGTCCGCTTCAGTATGGTTGAGGTTGCGCGGCTTCCGTCGCCCCGGCGCGGCCCGCCTGTCTCATCATAACATAGCATCCGGGGCGGTACAATCCCGGGGGCCGGGGCGCGCGGATGTTTCTTGACATTTTTGCTCAACCTGGCAGTCCGGGGGCGCGGGGCCGCGCTTCCTTCGAGCTGCTCCAAGCGCCCCATGGGGTGTTTACCCTCCGACGGACAGTCTGTTACAATGCCCACTTCGTGGCCGGAAGTTTCTTTGCTGTCTTTGCGGAAAAGCGGCGGCGCTGTGCGGTCAGGCGGTGTGTGTGCGGGGCCGGTTTTGGCCGGTGGCGGCGGATTCCGGGGTCGAGAGGCCGCCCGGGGGCCGAAAAGCCATCCGGAAAAATCTCGAAAAAAGAGGCAAGAAGAGTCTTGACAACCGAACTGAGGTTTACTACAATACGTGTCAAGAGTTTACCGCCGGGGTAAGGCGGGGCGTGTCCGAGGAAACGGAGTTTGAGAGAAACCGGAGCGTTGGCGCGGAATGCGTTCATTCCGTTGACCCTGCCGGGGGACACCAGAGACAGGTATGGCCATAGCCGTTACAGGCCGAAAGAAGCGGTTGGTGCTGGACATCGGCGCGAGCGCGGTGCGCTTGTGCGAAATGTCCAAGACCAAGACCGGCTATCAGCTCGTGCGCTACGTGCAGCGCGAGTTTGACTCCGACCCCGCGCTCAGCGAAGAGCAGCGCAGGGAGCTGCGGGTCAAGGCCACGGCCGAAGTGCTCAAGCAAAGCAAGTCCCGTCTGGCCAAGACGGTGTTCGGCGTGCCCGGGCAGTCGGTGTTCACGCGCACGCGGACCCTGCCGCCGGTTCCCGAGTTCAAGGTCAACCAGATCGTCAAGTACGAGATCCAGCAGCAGATCCCCTTTGGCCTCGACCAGATCGCCATGGACTACCAGATCCTCGACCGGAGCGCCCAGGGGGGGTACGAGGTGCTGATGGCGGCGATCAAGGTGGAGGTGGTGGAGAAGCATCTGGACGTGCTCAAGGCGGTGAAGCGCTCGCCCGCGCTGGTGGACGTGTGCCCCCTGGCGGCGTACAACTGGGTGAAGCAGGCGGGCGGGCTCGCCGTTGAGAACGAGTGCGTGGCGTTGATCAACATCGGCGCGGCGACCACCGACATTGTCATCGAGCGCGGGGGCCAGTTCCGGTTCACGCGCCCGCTCAATGTGGGGGGCAACGACATCACCCGGGCGCTCGCCGAGGAGTTCAGCCTCGATTTCCCCGCGGCCGAGAAGCTGAAGCGCGAGCGCGCCTTCGCCCCGACGGGCGATCCCTCGCGCGACGGCAAGGGCGGCGAGGTGATCGGCCGGGTGCTTCAGCGGCTTTGCGGCGAGATCATGCGCTCCTTCGCGTATTTCCGCTCGCTCCCGGGCGGCGGCCAGGTGAACCGGATCGTGGTCACCGGCGGCGGCGCCCGGCTGAAGAACATCGTGCCCTTCCTTCGGAACCAGCTCGGCATGGACGTGCGGGTTCCCGAGCTGCTTAAGGGGCTGACGGTCGGTCCGGGGGCCGAGGAGATCAAGAAGGCCCCCGAGCAGGCCTGCGCCGTTTTGGGCATGGCGCTGCGCTGCGTGGAGCGGGCCCCCCTGGAGATCAACCTTATTCCCCCGCGGATTGTCGCCGCGGCGCGCCAGAAGGAGCAGGCCGTCTACTGGGCCTTCTCCATCCTCGCGCTGGTGCTTTCCTTCCTCTCCGTGATTCCCGCCGCGGCCAACGAGAACAAGCTGGTCAAGGCGCGCATAGAGCTCCTCAAGCAGACGATCCGGGCCTACGACCCGGAGCTGGTGCAGCGCATCCGCGTGGGGAGCCCCCCGCCGTCGTCCTCGCTGGTGGACCAGCTCAACCGGCGCAAGGGCCAGTTGCAGACCTTGGAGAACCAGGTGAACGGCCTCGACCGGGCCCGGCGGCAGCGCAGGTTCTGGCTTGAGGAGCTCAGTCTCCTGAACGATGCGCGTCCGGCGACGGGCGGGATCTGGTTCAGTTCCGTGGAGACCATGGTGGCGGAGGAGCAGAAGCCCCAGGGCGGCGGCGCCCCGGCCGCTCCGGGCGGTCGTCCCCTGGCCGGCGGCGGTCCGTCCGCGCAGGCGGGCGGGTTTCCCGGCATAGAGAGCAAACTTGCCCCCACCCCGGCCGGCGGCGGATCCGGTCCCGGGGGGCTTGCCGGTGGCCGCGGCGCCGGAGGCGGCGGCGCGCCCGGGCAGGAGGGGCCCCCGGCCTCCGTCGAGACGGTCCGGCCAAACGGCATGGTCGTGCAGGGCTACGCGGAGTCGGCGGAGATCATCACCCAGTATCTGGACGAGTTGAAGCGGACCGCGCGCCAGCTTCCGAATGGATGGTACCTCAGCGCGGAGAAGGTGTTGTTCCGCGAGGCCACCGTGCAGCGCGTGGGGTGGGATGTGCTGTACAACGCGCCGGCCGACGTCACCGCCGGCGCGGGCGGCGGGAACCGCCCGGGCGGGGGCGTCCAGTCGGCGGAGGGGCTGTACACGTTCCGTGTGCGGGTGGTGTTCCAGCGGACCAAGGACCGGCCTGAGCCGCCGAAGCCGGGCGACGCGCCCGCGGAGGCGTCCGCCAAATGAACAACAGGAACGCCATAATCGGAGTTTTGGTGCTGGTGGCGGTTTTCGCGGGGCTGGGTGCCGGGGCCTACTTCTTTGCCAAGCCCATGTTTGACCAGTACAAGGAGGACGAGCGGCTGCGCCAGTCATTGGAGCAGACACTGACCACCCTCCACGACAATTTCCAGGGGTATGTGCCCCAGCTGCTCATCAACGGGTGGCAGGACAAGATGCAGCCCTGGCGGAACGCGCGGACCGAGCGGTCCGCCTATTTCAATTTCGGGGACTGGTACGAAACGGAGAAGCCCCCGGTCGAGGCGCGGCTGCGCAAGTTCTGGTATGTGGAGGTGACCAACAAGGCGATCCAGGACTTCTGGACGGAGGTGTACGCCAAGACGAAGAGCTACGAGACGTTTCCCCAGGACCTGCGCAAGCTGTTCGGCGTGGCCGCCGAGCAGGACTGGCAGGGACGGGACGTGTCGGACCAGGAAATCGAGCGGAACATGCTGCGGCTTTCCTTCGGCCTTTCGGCCTGCCGCTTTCTGTTGAAGAACAACGTGACCCAGGTGAGCAACCTGAACATTTGGCCGCGCATCACGGCCAAGGAATACGGGGACATGGTCGCCATGCAGACCCTGGGCGTCCAGTTCACCATCCCCGCGCGGGACCTCGTGAAGATGTTCGAGGAGCTGCGGATGGCCGACCGGTATTTCTCGGTGGACGGGATGAAGATCACCTATCCGTACATCGCGTATAATGTCGAGCCCCAGTTGCAGGTGCAGATGCTGCTGACCCAGGCAAACTACCGCAAAGCGTTTGTCGAGGGGGCGGACAAGGAGGGCGCGGCCCCTCCGGGCGCGCCCGGAGCGCCGGGCGCGGCACCCGGGGGCTTTGCGGCCCTTCAGCGGCCCACGGATGTGCAGCGGGCCCCGGTGGAAGAGCCGGGTGTTTTCGGCAAGGCGTGGAAATGGTTCAAGACAAACGTGCTGGTAATGCACTGACAGGAAACAACGCCGCGCCCCGGGGGCGCGGCGGGAGCGTGAAGCTTGGTTGACAAACTGCAAAAAGCGGGAGCCTGGCTCTGGTACAACAAGGAGCGCATGGTGCTGGTCATCATGGTCGTGATCTTTGGGTACCGGGTGTACCGGGTTGTCACCCCGCCGCCGGCGCCGGACTGGCCGCTGCTGCAGCAGCCGAAAAACGAGCTGCCCACGGAGCCGGAGGAGCAGCAGCAGCTGGGGTTGCCGGGCAATCCGGCCCCGCGTCCGCCGATGGACGTCCCCGGCAGTTATGCGACCCTGTTCACGCGCAACCCGTTCTGGTATCATTCCGGGCAGCAGTCGGAGCAGTCCGGGCAGCAGGAGGTCTCGGCGGAGAGCCTGAACATTCAGCTTCTCGACATTCAGGAGGCGGCCGGCGGCACGCTGCGCGCCCGTCTTCGCACGACGAGCCTGACGGCGTGGTACTCGGAAAACGCGCAGTTCGAGGAGTTCGAGCTGCAACGCATAAACAAGGAAGACCAGACAGTCGAGGTCTACTCGGAGCGTTATGGCCGCACATTTGTCATCCAGAAAAAGTAGTGAACAATCGTTCTGCAACGCGAGGCACGCCCACCGG
>JAKPUV010000168.1 GCA_029554925.1 Candidatus Hydrogenedentota bacterium
CGGGGGGATTTGGAGTCCCTGCGCGGGGTGCTGGAGAAAGCGCCGGAGGCGGTGGAGCAGCGGGACAGGAAGATGAAGACGCCGCTGCACATGGCCGCCGGGGTGGACAGCGTGGCGGCGATGGAGGTGCTTGCCGCGCACGGTGTGGAGGTGGACGCGAAAGACATCACCGGCATGACGCCGCTGCATGTGGCGGCCATGTACGGGCGGCGGGAGGCGGCTGTGTGGCTGCTGGACCACGGGGCGGCGGCGGACGCGGTGGACGACTTCGGGGACACCCCGCTGCACACGGCGGCGGTGTTTGGCCGGGGGCACACGGTGACGCTCCTGGTGTCGCGGGGGGCTGCCCTGGACGCGCGCAACGCGGAGGGGCTCACGCCCCGTGAACTGGCCGTCCGCGGGCGCCATGACCGGGTGGCGGCCCTGCTTGGGCGGCTGGCGGCCGGCGGGTGAACGAACGAGGAAAGACGCGTGGAAGGCCCTGAGAAGGACATGGTGGTCATTTACACGGACGGCGGCTGCGACCCCAACCCGGGCGTGGGCGGCTGGGGGGCGGTGCTGCTGTTCCGGGGCCGCATGCGCGAGCTTTCCGGCGGGACGCCCCAAACGACAAACAACCGGATGGAGCTGACTGCGGCGATAGAGGCGCTCTCCGCGCTGAAGCGCCCCTGCCGGGTCGTGCTCCACACGGACTCCGAGTATGTGAAGCGTGGCATCACCGAATGGCTGCCGGGCTGGAAGCGCCGGAACTGGCGGCGCCGGACGGGGCCCGTGCTCAATGAGGATTTGTGGCGGCGCCTGGACGCCGAGGCCGCGCGGCACGCGGTGACCTGGCGCTGGGTGCGGGGCCATGCCGGCGACCCGCTCAACGAGCGGTGCGACGAGCTGGCCGGGGCGGCCATCGCCGCCCAGAAGCAACGGAAACCCCATGTTTCGCAGGACTGAGGGCAAGCGCCGCGCGGGCGACGCGCGGGCGCGGCTTGGACGCCGGGCGGAGACCCAGCGCCGGGTGACCAACTATGTCATCCCCGTGCTGATGG
>JAKPUV010000236.1 GCA_029554925.1 Candidatus Hydrogenedentota bacterium
TTTTGTCATGCCCACGTTCGAGCTGGTGAAGTCCTACGGCGGGGGCGGTGTGCTTCGGCGCGGGATTCTGCCGCCGCTGGGCGTGGGCTATCTGGCGGCGTCGGTCGAGGCGGCGGGGCATCAGGCCGCCTTTGTGGACGCCCAGGCGCTGAACATTGACGAGGCGGAGACGGTCCGGCGGGTGCTGGCGCTGTCGCCCGACGTGGTCGGCATCTCGTGCCTGACGCAATTGGCCGCCGCGGCCCGGACCACGGCGGCCCTTCTCAAGAAGGCGCGCCCGGACCTTCCCATCATCATGGGCGGCGCGCATGTGACCTCCTTTTTCGACAGCATTCCGGCGGACATGCCGGAGGTGGACATTCTGGTGCCGGGCGAGGGCGAGCAGACGCTGGTGGAGCTGCTGGCGGCGATGCAAAGCGGCGCGCCGCTGGACGGCGTCAAGGGCATCATTTACCGCGGGCCTGATGGGCAGCCCGTCGCCACGCCGGTGCGCGAGCCCCTGCGCGACCAGGACATTCTGCCCCACCCGGCGCGGCATCTCTACGACGAGCAGTATTACATCCCCCTGCCCAACCAGTGCCGCAGGCGGCCCGCGACGACGGTGATCACCTCGCGCGGGTGCCCCTACGGCAAGTGCCGGTTCTGCTTCCAGGGCGGGCGCTACGCCGCGCCGTACAGCCGCCGCAGCCCGGAGAACGTCATTGACGAGCTGAAGCAGCTCGCCGCGCGGGGGATCCGCGAGATCCTCTTCTGGGACGACAATTTCTGCATCAACGGGAAGTGGGTCGCCCGGTTCTGCGACCTGCTGGACTCGGAGCGGCTTAACCTCACCTGGACCGTTTTCGGGCGGGTGAACACGGTCACGGAGGAGATGCTGCGGCGCATGGCGAAGTCGGGCTGCTACAGCATCCACTACGGCCTGGAGTCGGGCAGCCAGAAGATGCTGGACGCCATCAAGAAGGGCATCACGCTGGACCAGGTGCGGCAGGCCGTGAAATGGGCCAAGCGCGCGGGCATGGAAATCCGCGGGTCGTTCATCTTCGCCATGCCGGGCGACACGCCGGAGATCGCCGAGGAGACCATCCGCTTCGCCTGCGAGCTGAACATTGACTGGATGATCTTCTACCCCTACCATCCCTGCGCCGGAACCTCCCTGGGGGAGACGGCCATGATCGAGGGGATCATCGCCCCGCCGGACGCCGAAATGCACGAGCCGGTCTATGTGCCCAAGGGCTACCGCGACGCGGCGCAGGTCGCGGAGACGGTCCGGTCCGCCTACCGCCGCTATTACCTGCGGCCCCGCTACATCCTCCGGGCGCTGTGGCGCCTGAGGAACCCGGTGGTTCTCCGGAACTACCTCAACGGGTTCCGCTTCTGGCTGAAACTGGTAAAGTAGCCGGCATGGAAGGCAACGGCAACACCCCGGACCGCAGGCGTGCCGCGCTGGCCCTGCTGGCGGTGGTTGCCGTCGCGCTGGCCCTGCGGGGGTGGGGCTTCGGGGAGCGCAGCATCTGGTACGACGAGGGCGTCACCCTGACGCTCGCGGACGCGCTCACGTCCCCTCTGGACACCCTCAACATTGACAAGACCACCGACCCGCCGCTCAACACGCTGCTGGCGGTGGTGCCCAACCGGGTGATCGGCCCGTGGCTCGGGCTCGACCGCGCCACCCGCGCCCACGACATGCTCATCCACGCCTTTCCCCTGGCGTTTTCCGTGGCGGCGGTGGCGCTGGCTTTCGCGTGCTTCCGACGGTTTTTCGGCCCGGGGGCGGCCTTCGGCGGGGCGCTGCTGTGCGCCTCGACGCCCTACCAGATCATGTACGCCCACGAGTTCCGCCCCTACGCCGGCATGCTCCTGCTGGCGATGGCAACCTGGTACTTTCTGCTCCGGGCGCTGGAGGAGAACCGCCCCCGCTGGTGGGCCGCCTACGCCCTGACCGGCGCGCTGGGGTTCTACAACCACTTTTTCGCGTCGTGGATCCTGCTCACGCTGGCCCTCACGGGCGGCTGGGCCGTCCTCTTCCGGCGGGAACTCTTCAAGCCGTGGTTTCTGGCCAACGCGGCGGCGGGGGTGCTGATCCTGCCGATGCTGCTCCACACCTCGCAGGTGGGCCGCCTGCTCAACAGCATCACCAACATCTACACGATACGCCCGGGGGCGAAGCATCTCCTCATCACGTTCAAGACCTTCCTCGCGGGGTTCACGGACCGCCGCGAGGTCTACTGGCCCCTGCTGGCCGTCGCGCTGGCCCTGTTCCTCCTCGGCCTCTGGAGCCTGCGCCGCGACCCCCGGCGCGCGGGCATGCTCCTCATTCTCGTGGTGTTCCCCGTGGCCGCCAATCTGGTCCTCTGGCAGTTCCCCCGCGTGCCCTACTACGAGGTCCGCCAGTTCCTCTTCGCGGGGGCGGTCTTCTGCGGCGGCGTCGCCCTGGGCGTGGCCGCCCTGCCGCGCCGCTCCCTGCGGGCCGCCGCGTGGACGGCGCTGCTGGCGCTCATGGGGGTGGCCGTGGCGGATCAGCACGCCCAGCGCATCCACCCGCTGGACGCCCATCTCATGGGGGTGCGCTACAAGCCCGACAACCGCGCCGCCGCCCGGCGGATCGCCGACGGCTTCCAGGAGGGGGACCGGGTGCTGCACGCCAGCCATTTCACGCTGCTGCCCCTCCGGCACTACCTGCATGGACGGGACATCCCCCAGCAGTGCATCTACGGCGATCCGGGCGAGCTGGAGGGGTTCCTGGGATCGCTGCCCAACCCCAAGCTCTGGGAGTTTTTCAAGGCCATGCCCGTGCCCGTGGACGAGGCGCTGGCGGGCGCGCGCCGCGTCTGGTATGTCGAGTCGTGGTGGGAGCACACCCACCGCCCGCCGCATGTCCTCGCCCTGCGCGACCGCATCCTGAAAAGCGGCCACCTGCTCACCTATGCGCCCTTCGACGGCGGCCTGCTCCTGCTGGTGGAACGGGCGTCCGACTGAGCCCGGCCTCGTCCAGTTCTTGAAACTATTGGCATTTTGTGTTAACATGCGCGTGTCAGGCGAACTACACCGGAGTGACACATGGGCAAATGGGTCGTGATTCCCGCCCTCCTTGCCGCCCTGTTTGGCGGGGTGGGGCTGGGCGTGGGGGGGTATACCTTCGTGTACGCGAAGGGGTTCTCCTATGTGTCCAACGACCCGGCGGTCTGCGCCAACTGCCATGTCATGCGGGCGCATCTGGACGCCTGGCAGAAGGGAAGCCACCACGCCGTGGCGGTGTGCAACGACTGCCACACGCCCCACAACTTCTTCGGCAAGTACCTGACCAAGGGGTTGAACGGCTTCCACCACAGCCTGGCCTTCACCACGGGCAACTTCCCCGACAACATCCTGATCAAAAAGAGAAACCGCGCGGTGACGGAGCAGGCCTGCCGGGACTGCCATGCCCCGATGGTGCGGGAGATTGACGCGTTCGGCCACGGCCCGCAGGCGCTGGACTGCATCCGGTGCCACAGCGAGGTCGGCCACATGGAATAGCGGCCCGGGGCCGCGGAGGCGGAATCATGAACCTCAAGAAGTTCGGAATCCTGATGACGGCGGCCGCGCTGGCGGCGGCGCTCGGCGCGGTGGCGGTGACGGCGCTGCTGGTGAACATCTTCCACCGGCAGGAGGAGGCGCGCAACCCCTTCATGCGGGTCGTGCAGGTGACGGACGAGACCGTGGACCCGGCGGAGTGGGGGAAGAACTTCCCCATGCAGTACGACCAGTACCGGAAGACGGCGGACATGGAGCGCACGCGGCACGGGGGCAGCGAGGCCCTGCCGCACAACCCGACGGCGGCCGACCCGCGCACCGTGGTAACGCAGTCGAAAATCGAGCTGGACCCCCGGCTCAAGCGGATGTGGGCGGGCTACGCCTTCGCCATAGATTTCCGCGAGGAGCGCGGCCACGCCTACATGCTGGACGACCAGACCTACACCGAGCGGCACAAGAAGCCGCAGTTCGGCAACTGCATCCACTGCCACGGCTCGGTCTATGTGCCCTACAAGAAGCTGGGGAACGGCGACCTGATGGAGGGCTTCGCCAAGATGTGCGCCATGCCCTACGCCGAGGCGCGCACGCTGGTCGAGCATCCGGTGGCCTGCATTGACTGCCACGACCCCGAGACCATGCAGCTGCGCGTCACGCGGCCCGGGTTCCTGGAGGGGATCAGGGCGAAGATGAAGGCCGAGCGCGGCATTGAAAACTACGACCCGAACACCATGGCCACCCGTCAGGAGATGCGCTCCTTTGTCTGCGGCCAGTGCCATGTGGAGTACCATTTCCGGCCCGAGGACAAGCGGCTGGTCTATCCGTGGTTCAACGGGATCAAGGCCGACCAGGAGCTTGCCTACTACGACGAGATCGGGTTCAAGGACTGGGTGCACGCGGAGACGGGCGCGCCCATGCTCAAGACCCAGCACCCGGAGTTTGAGATGTGGAGCGAGGGCACCCACGCCCGCGCGGGCGTCGCCTGCGCCGACTGCCACATGCCCTACATGCGGGTGGGCGGCCTGAAGATCAGCGACCACCACGTGCGCAGCCCCCTGCTCAACATCAACAACTCCTGCCAGACCTGCCACAAGGCCCCGGAGGAAGAACTGCTGGCCCGCGCGGAGCGCATCCAGGACAAGACGGCGGAGATGAAGGACAAGGCGCTCGGCGCCCTGATGGAGCTGATTGACGCGCTGGTCGAAGCCCAGGGGCGCGGCGTGGCCGAGGCCTCGCTGGAGGCGGCCCGCCTGGCCCAGCGGCGCGCCACCTTCCTGATCGACTTCGTCGAGGCGGAAAACTCCACGGGGTTCCACGCGCCGCAGGAGGCCGCCCGCGTCCTCTTCACCGCCATGGACCACCTGCGCCAGGGGCAGAAGGCCCTGACCCAGCCTGTGGCCGCCGCCCCGGTCCCCGCGCCGGAAGCCGCCCCCGCACCGGAGGCCGCCCCGGCGCCGACGGAGGCCCCGGCCGCCCCCGCCGCACCGCAAAGCTGACCTTAGAGCGCGGGCCTTCCCGCCTCTCGTCCATGCCGTCCATCCGGTCCATACCGTCCATTCAGGGGGACCGGCGGACCGTCCCCTACCGCCTCTCCAGCGACTGCTTGTAGAGGTCGAAGAAGGTGTGGGGGTCGCAGAACTCGAAGGCGTGCTCCGGGTACTTCTCCTTCATGATCGCGGCCACCTTTTCCAGCGTGGACGGGCTTTGCAGGATCCAGCGGAAGATGAGGAACCGGGGCTTTCCTTTCCGGGCGAAGGACGCCATTTGATCCGCCGCCTTCCCGAGGTCGGCGCCGTCGGGGTAAATGTCGCTGGCATGGCGCAGGAAGGGCACCCCGTCCACCAGGGGCTTTTCATAGGTCAGCTGCATGCCCACGCCGCCGGGGGAAAACTTCGCGTAGGCCTCCTGCACGCGCAGGGGCATCTTGCCGTGGAAACCGTTGATGACGAAGCCGGTGATGGAATAGGAGAACCGGTCATACCAGCGGCGGTTGTGCTCCCCCCACAGGTCCAGCGCGTCGGGCAGGCCGTTGTCCCGCCGCTCCGCCAGCAGCAGGTTGGGGTTCAGGTAGCCCGCGCCGGAGTCGCCGCCGATGAACCAGTCGTTCGGGGACTTGGTGCGCAGGACGTGGTCGAACACCCACGGAACCCGCTCCGCCAGGTTGGGGTTGAAGGCCCAGGCGATGGGGATGCGACCGCGCGCCGGGTCGTCCCAGAGGCGGGGCATGGAGCGCGCCAGCCACGCCGCCGAGTCGTAGTCCCCCATGTACACGAGGATGTAGGTCTTCTCCTCCAGCGGCGCCGGGGCGGGCGCGGGGTTCTGCACGTATTTCTCCGCCAAGGGGAAATGGCCCCACGCGGAGGCGTTGGGCAGGCACACCAACCCGAGGGCGTCGGCGTCCATGATGGCGTTGAAGGTGGAGAGGATGGCGGCGTATTCCCACTCCGTGGGCACGGGCTCGTGGGTGCCCCCCGCGACGCCGTGGTTTGTGTATTTCGTGTCCCAGGGCACAAAACCGCCGACGGAGGTAAACGCCTTGCCGTCGTTCTGGGCATGCTGCGCGCGCAGCAGCGCCATGAGCGTCTCGCGGTCCGTGCCGGGGCGCTGGCCGCGGTCGTCCACCGGCGTCTCGTCGGGCCACACGCCCAGGTCGAAAAAGAACGCCTTCCGCGCAATGTAGAAGTCGCGGTTGAGCAGTCCCCGGTTCGGCAGGTCGGGATAGGCGGCCTCCGGCCGGTCGGGCGCGGCGGACCAGCCGTCGAGGTAGTACGCCATGAGGGTGGGGTTGCACTTCCCCGTGTCCAGATACTGGTGCTTCGCCCAGAGATAGGCGTCGCACTTCGCGCTGCCCGACTCCACGCCCGTAAAGCGGCCAGACAGGTCCAGACGCACCGGCGGCAGGAGGCCGCGCGTGGTCAGCCACGCCTGAAACGCGCCCCCCTTGCGCACGGGGAGCCACCCCTCCACGCCGCAGACCGTCGCGGCCACGTTCATCGTGGCGGGCACCGCCGGATCCCACAGCACGGTCCCCTGCGGAACCCCGGCGAAGCGCTTGAGCAGCGCCTCCAGGTCCGCCTCCGGGATCACCTCGGCGTCCTTCAGCCAGTCCTTTCGCAGCAGGTCCAGATAATACTCATCGAGGTTGATGCGGCCCGACGCGCCCTCGACCTCCAGGAACCGCAGCGCCAGCCGCGGCCCGTCGCGGTTCACCAGCCCCTGCAACGACGCCACATAGTTCATGGCATCATGACGAAAGACGGTGTCCTCCGGCAGCGTCTTCAGGCACGCGCCCAGGTCGAACCAGACCAGCGGCTCCGCGGCGGACGCGGACACGGCGGCACAGAGAAGGGCGGCGGTGAGAAGCGGGCGCATGGGCGGACCTCCTTGATGGCTGCCGCATTGTCCCATGCGGGGGGCCTCATGTCAAAACAGAGACGGCCGGCGGGTCTCCCGGGGAAACCCGCCGGCCGAAAAGCCGTCTTGGGGGGGGTTATTTCTCGCGCTCGGCGCGGAGGTAGACGTTCTGTCCGGCGTCGAGGCCCGGCGCGGGCTGGCCCGCCGTCTCACCGAGGGGGCTCATGGCGATGTTGAGGTCGCCGAAGGAATCCACGGTGTACACTCCGCGCCACACCAGCGGCGCGGGAAGCACGGGCAGGGCGCCAGCCGGGATGGTGGCCTCCTCAAAGACCACCGTGCCGCCCTCCCAGTCCCAGTCCACGTCCAGCACGGCGCTCTGCTGCACGCCCATGACGTCCAAAACCCGCTCGGCCCACAGTTCCGTTCCGTCCTCGATGTTGACGCCCTGCAAGTCCGCCTTGTCGTAGGCCTTGGTCTTGTACTGGCCGGTCACCGTCTGGCGGGTGACCTCCTTGACGGCCTTGAGGGTCTCCGTGCCGTCCGCCGACACCTGCACCACCTGGTACAGGCGCTTGATGCTCCAGGTGAAGGCGCCGCGGTCGGTGTCCTTGTCCATCTCGCCGAATTCAAGCGTGCTCGTGTCCCAGGTTTCCACCCAGTACGCGCCGTCGAGGTTCGCGCCCGCCCAGTTGGTTCCCAGCTGGACCGGCGAAAGCACCCACAGCCCCAGCAGGGCCTTGTCCACTCCGCCGCCCGTCAACGGACAGCCGGACAGCCCGGCCAGCGTCAGCGCGCACAGGGAAAACAGCAGCAGTCTCTTCATCGTCCGGTCCTCCGGTTGACCGCCGTGGCGGGGCGGGCGTCCTTCTCCCATCGAAGGCCTGTCCCGCCGGATCCGCGGCGATACCCTTGCATGAGCGGCACTGTATACCCGTGTGGGTCGTTTTGTCAAGCCCGGGGCCTCCCCCGCAGCGCGGCGAGCGAGAGGAGGGCGAGCGCGCCGAGGAAGAGGTCGCCAAGGCGGGTCTTGAGGCCGCCCGGGGTCAGGGTTCCCTTGCGGCAGCCGCATCCGCAGCCGTCGGCCGCGGCGAGTTCGGCCTCGCTGAGTTCGCCGTCGCCGTCGGTGTCGAGGGCGGCGAACATCAGGCCGGTCAGGTTCCAGATGCGCGCGCGGGCCTCGGCCAGGCTCAGGCCGCCGCTGCCGTCGGTGTCGAGGGCGTCGAAGTCCGCCTCCAGCAGCCCCCG
>JAKPUV010000240.1 GCA_029554925.1 Candidatus Hydrogenedentota bacterium
GACGCGGTGATCAGCACCACCATGCGCTCGCCCGACCGCTTGGCGTCGCGGACCAGTAGCGTCTTCAGGAACCCGCCGCCCCGGCGCGTGTCGAAGGCTTGGAACCCGGAACCCGCCGCCCACTCCCGCGCGGCGGCGAAGAGGGGCTCCGTGCCTTCGGGCCCGATCAGGCACTCGTCCACCTGCATGGGAAAGAACCATTTTCCCCGGCGCTTGTATCCCAGCACCGTCTCGCGGACAACGTCCTCCGGCGGAGGCGTCTCATACCACTGCGGGGTGAAGACCGGGTCAATCTTGTTCCGGTAGTGCCACACCACGGGCGAGGGTGTCACGGGCAGCTCGCCGTCATAATGCGGCAGCAGCAGCTCCCGCAGGGCGGCCTGTTTGGCCGCAACCTGCTCCGGATAGGGAACATCCTGGGCGGCGCAGCCGCCGCAGAGGCCGAAATGGACGCATGGGGTGGGCAAGACCTACTCCTTCGCCCGGAGTTCCGCGAGGAGTCCGGAGACGGTGCCGAACCAGGAACAGTGGGCGCAGTTGATCGGGGTTTCGAGGGTAAGGACGGGTTCTTTGTCCGTGGGGTTGACCCGCAGGGGGCGTCCCCGCCGGTCCAGCGAGAAGAACACGATTGTGCCGTCCTGGTTCAGGTAAAACGTTCGCGCCCCGCACACGGGACAGAAAAGGGCGTTTTCAACGGTCATGTGTCCACCCCCACACGGTCCTGCGGCCTGGCGCCGACTTCGCTGTGTCTGAAAGGGATCATACCCCAAGCAGGGGGAGCAGTTCCCCAAGGGTTGCCACACTCACATGCGGAGAGACGTCGCCGGGTTGCTCGGGGAAATGCTCCGGAGGGATCCACCGCCTGAAATGGGCCACCTGCATGCCCGCGCGGCGCGCGCCCTGGACGTCGGCCAGCCAGTTGTCCCCCACGAACAGCACCGCCTCCGGAGGCAGGGCCAGCGCGTCGAGAACCGCCCGGAACACGTCCGGATGGGGCTTGCACAGGCCGAGATCGCCGGAGACCAGCGCATGCTCCAAGAAGGGGGCGATGCCCGTGTCGTCCAGGCTGGCGCGGATGGCGTCGCCGTCTGGATAGTTGGACAGCAGGGCCAGCCGGTACTTC
>JAKPUV010000262.1 GCA_029554925.1 Candidatus Hydrogenedentota bacterium
GCGTGTAAGATAGCGCACCGCCGGGAGGGGTTTCAATCTGGGCGCTTCGGCGGCGCCAAAGAAGGCCGGCGGCCGGAACGGGGTTCCGGCCGCCGGAAAACGGTCGTCGGGGGGGAGGTCAGCCGGCGATGATGCCCGCGAAGAGCGGGCTCACGGGCCACACGTTGGGGTAGCGCAGGAACTCGACGTGGCCGTCCATGAACAGCACGTTCGAGCCGCCCGGCAGGTGGTTGAACTGCATGTCGTCCTTGCCGGTCTTCGAGTTCACCCAGTCGCTCATGACGCTGAGGGTGCTCTGCGCCATGGTGCTCGCGCCGGGGTTGTTGATGTCCGTGATGAAGAAGCGCTCGATGCCCTCGCGCAGGCGGTACACCGTCACGGGGCCGGCCGTGATGTCCTCGTCCAGCGGGCCGAGGGCGTTGAGGGGCGGGTCGTTCATGCGGTTGATCATGTTAAGCATCGCCTGGGAGAACGACTGCATCAGCGTCGCGTCGATGCCCTTGGACGTGAAATAGGAAACCGCCTCGCCCAGCAGGGCCGTCTGCTCGGTGTTCTGGAAGATGTGCGGGTCGTCCGTGATGCCCGGGTACATCAGCGCCCAGCCCATGTAGAAATAGCTGGCGTTGTCGTTGTCGTACTCGCAGGGGAAGAAGTCCTTGTTCGGCACGCCGGTCGTGTTCGTCATGCCGCTGCCGCCCCACACCATCGCCAGGTTGTCGGCCTCGTCAAACACCTCCGCCGGGTCTGTGCCGTCGGGGTCCGAGGGGCACAGCGTCGCCTCGGGGTCGCTCAGGTACTCCGGGTACACCTGGAACATGTTCAGCACGAAGGACGGGTCGGTGCCCGCGGTGAACGCGTCCTGGCAGGAGAAGATGTCGATCATGGGGAACGCGCCCTTGGCCTCGTTCGCGTACATCTTCAGGGTGAGCCCGAGCTGTTTCAGGTTGTTCTGGCAGCTTGCCCGCCGCGCCGACTCGCGCGCCCGCGCAAGGGCCGGCAGCAGAATCGCCGCCAGAATGCCGATGATCGCGATGACCACCAGCAGCTCAATCAGGGTGAATCCTCGTCTGCGCATGATGTTTCACTCCTTCTTTTCGGGCGAAGCCCGACAGGGTTATAAGCCGTTTCAGGGCGTCACCGGGGCGTCCTGACAGTTAGCACTGTAACGAATCCTCGCTTCTTTGTCAATACGGTCCTGCGTGCCGTCCCGCCGAAAGTGGCGGGGGGCGGCTGCGGGTTGCCCGGCGGCGGCCGTTGGGAGACCGGCGCGCCGCCGGGCCTGCACGGGAGGGTTGGGAGCCCTTTAGGAAGGCGGTTTCAAGTGTGCCGCAGCGGGTTCCCCGCACCGGCGCGCACATCATCCCCCGCAAACATGAGCCCAAAATGAGGGGGGTGTTAGGGTTGTGTTAGCGCCGCCGGGCCCGGGCGGGCGGATCGGGGGACGGCCTGTGGCCTCAGCGCGGGGCAGCGTTGCCCGCGCCGGGGGCCGGGGCCAGTTCCAACATGCCCGAACGCGCCTCCGGGTTCTCCGGGTTGAAGGCTGCCGCCTCCTGAAACAGGGCGAGGGCACCGTCGCGGTCTTCGTGCAGGTGTTTTGCCCGGGCCTGCGCGGCAAGCGTCCGGGAGAGACATATCCGGACCACCTGCAGCGAGGGGTCCAGATCGTTGGCTTTTCGGTACTCGGCGGTTGCCGCGTCCAGGTCGCCCCTTTTCTCCAGAGAGATTCCAAGGAAGAGGCGGGCAAAGGGGCTGTCCGGATGGGCGGCGGCGATTTCCCCGAACACCTTCAGGAGCCCCTCCGCGTCCCCGGCCGCCTCATAGGACGCGCGCAGTTTTTCATAGGCGGTCCAGGCCCACACGTTGCGGTCTATGACCGCGCGGTACACGCGCCGGGCCTCCTCAACACGCCCCTCCAGGGCGGCCATCTCGGCCCTGCCGCACAGGGCCACGGGCTCCTCCGGGTCCAGCGCCAACGCCCGGTCATACGCCCGGGCGGCCTCTGCCGCCCGGCCCGCCGCCTGCAGGGCCGCGCCCAGCCGCGCATGGGACTCCGTGTCGTCGGGGAACAGCTCTGTGACGCCGGCAAAGGCCTGCGCGGCCTCCCCGGGCCGGTTCATCTCCATGAGAATCCGTCCGAGGAGGCGACCGCCCCCCCGGCGGCAGGGAAACGCGCGCGTGAGCCTTCGGGCCTGCTCCAGCGCCTCGTCCAGACTGTGCCGGGCGAGCAGGCTGGAGGCATACTCGTGGAGAGTGAGATAGTCCGCGTCCGGGCGGTCTGCGGCGGTTTTCAGGGTGGCCATGGTGTCTTCGGGGCCCTCTGTGCGCACCGCCTCCTCCAGGGCCTGAAGCTGTTCCCGCAGCGCCTCCTCCTGCGTCCGGCCCAGCTGTCCGTGGATGCGCAGCACCTCCCGGAGCGGGGCGATGAGCCGCCCGCGCGACATGGCGAGCGCCGCCGCGCATTCCTCAAGGGACGGCGGGG
>JAKPUV010000277.1 GCA_029554925.1 Candidatus Hydrogenedentota bacterium
CCGCTCGCCCGCGCCCAGCTCCACCGCCCCGAAACGCGCGTGTGCGGGCACCGCGCGGCACAACTGCAACCCGTCAAACCGGAACCGGAAGTCGCTTTCCCACTGTCCGAACCGGAATGAAGCGGGGCCCTCCCGGTGCGGGGTGGCGAACAGCAGTTCCACAGGCTTCCATTGCTCGGTCAGGTCGTACAAGTCCACGTTGAACACGCCCGTGCCCGTGACGGCGCTGCCGGCGTGTTTGCCTTCGCCGTCCCTGGCGGCGAAGAACCGGAGGAGATAGGGCTTTCCGGGATCCAGCGAAAAGTCGCCGGACTGCCAGAAGGAGAGCGTCTCCCTCTGCCCCGTGCCCCGGATCCAGAGGCTTCGGCTGCCGTCCTTGGCAAGGGCTGTGTCCACCCCGCCCTCCCCGCCGGACAACATCCAGCCCAGGGGCGCGTCCGGGGAGTCCCCCTCTTCGAACGAGGGATTCACCGTGTCCACCGTCTGGGTGAACGCAAGAGGCTGCCCGGCCGCAATCAGCACGATGGCAAGAAACGTGTTTCGCATGGCTCCGCTCCCGCCCGTTTCCGTCCGCACGCCGTCCTGGGCTGCGGAGGGAAAGGCACCTGCCGTCCGATGCGGGTGATCATAGACCCGCAGGCGGTGCGGATACAATCATCGCGGCTGCGCGCGTCCAGGCAGTAAAGGCGACACCCCCAGCCGTTGGCCTGTCTGGGAGGATGGGCGCTCCTTTCGATGGACACGATCCCTCCGCTGGGGACCTGAATTGCCGTTGGTCGGCCGGTCCCCCCTAAGGCCATCCTGTCGGGCTGGGTGAAGGACAGAAAGGACCCAGCCCGCCCAAGTGTCTGTGAAAAAGGCGGTGAACACATGGCCGCGGAAGAGGGGAGCTGTTTTCCCCTGCGCACAGAGGACCGGCTTGGGTTGGGGGGAGAGGTCAGCGCAGGCGCTTCACTTCTCCAAGTTTTGCCTGCACATTGGATTTCGTCTGGAACAGCCGAGTTCCGCTGATCTCGAATTTGAACTCATGGGTTTGTCCGCCCATGGGCATGGACAGCGTGACTTTGTCATAGTTCACCTGCCATCGGCCCTCAATGGATTCCACCCCGAACATTTGCTTTGCCATGGGATGGTATGCGTAGGCGACCCCTCCGGCGGAGATGCTGACCTTCACCGGAAATCCCTCTATGTTGGCCTCCCACTCGCTGCCGATCAGGTTTGCCTCGTTTAGCAGGGGCGGCTCCTTGGCGGACTGTGGGGGATTTGCCACGCCCACCGCCGCAGTCCCGGCGGTCGCCGGTGTGGGTTTCCCGCCCCGGGCCGCCTGCATGACGATTGGGAACCCGAGGAACACGACGAGCACTGCTCCGAAGATGAACAAGAACTTGTTGTCTTCCATGATTGGTTGCTCCAATTCTGCCGAGTTGCTCCAGAGAAAAGCAGTATTATCAGAATTTCTGAGTGGATTATACCAAGAAGGGGGGCAGCAAGCAAAATTGGTCCAATCAGTTGGCGCAGGAGAGGCGGGCAAGGGGTGGGAAAGGACTGCCAACGGGCGGGGACTCCCGCCCTTCAGGCTACGCTGCCGGGTAGTGGCCGGGAAGACCACGGCACCGGTTCCTCCAAGTGACCTTGGAAAAGACTGTGACCGCATGGCCGTGATAGAGGGAGCAGTCTTCCCCGGCGCACACAGGACCGGCTGGGATTGGGGGGGGAGGTCAGCGGAAGCGCTTCACTTCGCCGAGTTTTCCCTTGAGATTGGGATTGTGATAGAACAGTTTGTCGCCGATGATCTCGAAGTCAAACTGGTATTCCTTGCCCCCGAAGGATACCACCATGTTCATCTTGTCGTAGTTCACATGCCATCTTCCCTCGACAAAGTCCACGCCGTACAGCTGCTTCGCCATGGGACTTGAGGCGTAGACCACGTTGCCTGCGGCTACCGTGACCTTGATGGGAAAGCCCTGGACGTCCGCCTCCCATTCGCTGCCGACAAGATTCGCCTCGTTCAGCAGGGGGGGGGCCTTGGCGGGCTGTGCGGCGGCCTCCGCTCCCGCCGCCGGCGTCCCGGCGGCCGTGGCCGCCGGCTTCCCCCCCCGTGCGGCCTGCATGACAATCGGAAACCCCAGGAACACGACCAATACGGCGCCAAAGACGAGCAGGAACTTGTTGTCTTCCATTGCAGGGCAATCCAATAAAGGGGGACAACTGCGGTTAACCCGAAGAACCCGCCATCTCCGCCCATGGCTGGCAGTATATCAGGATTCGCGTTTTGCCGCAAGGGGTGGGGCCGCAGGCGATGGAAAACAGGATGTCCGGCCGGCATGGCGCATCGGGGTGAGGGCGGGGTGGGGCGGTCAGCGGAAGCGCTGGACCTCGTCCAGTTTCTTGGACTTGGGATTCACATAGTAGACCTTGTCGCCCATAATCTGGAGGTCCACCGAGTAGTCCGTGCCCCCGAAGCTGGTGGCCACATGGACCTTGTCATAGTTGACGGACCACTTGCCCTCCAGATACTCGATCCCCATGACCTGTTTGGCCATGGGATGGGTGGCGTAGGCGATGCCGCCGGGGCCCAGCGTGATCTTGACCTTGTAGTTTTCGACGGTCACCTGCCACTCGGAATTGATCAGGTTCGCCTCGTTGAGCAGGGGCGGCATGGAGGGCGGCGGCGCGGGCGCGTCCGGTGCGGCCGCGCCCTGCTGTGCCACGGGCTTTCCCTTGACGGCCTGCATCGCGATCGGAAATCCCAGCAAGCCGACCAGAACCACCGCGAAAATGATTAAAAACTTGTTGTCTTCCATTCCGTGCAGTTCCTAGAAAGTGCCGTTCAACCCCTGAAGACAGCGCCCCCGACCCCGGCGCGGCCGCTCCGCCCCTGTCAAGGGACTACCCTTTTTATACCCTAAACCGGCCCCATAGTCAACCACCCGCGCGCAGGCGGTAAATTTTCCCGTTAATCGCGCGCGCCGCTTCGGAGAGTTCCGGGTAGGGCGTGTCCGTGACGTCCACAAAGCCGATGTTGTAGTTTTCGCCGTCGTGGGTGCGCCCGGTGACCGGCTCGTCCACGTATTGGAACCAGTGGCACCCCACGAAAAGCGGATGCGCGGCCACGCTCTCCACATACCGCGCGAAGGCCTCCGCGCGCTCTTTCTGGTCCCTGGTGCGGACCAGTCCCGTGTGGAACATGCCCCGGTCCAGCGCGCCGAAATGGAACTCGCCGATCAGCGCGGGGCGGTCAATCAGGTCGGTCCATTTCCCCTCGGGGATCCGGCGCTGGTACAGGTTGAAGGACACCACGTCCGTGGTCTCTCCGGCCGCACGGACGACCGGGTCGGGCGCCCCGGAGAAGCGGCATCCCAGATAGAGCTGGTTGGGGGCGTGGCGGCGCACCGCCGCCTGCACCGTTTCAAAATACCGCCGCGCGAAATGGTGGAGGAAGTCCGAGGTGTCCTCCAGGAAACGTTCCCCCCGTTCGGTGGGGGGGGCCACACTGTCCCAGTCCGTGAAGGCGCTCTTCCAGGCGGCGTTGAGGGCGTCGAGGCTCTTGTGGCGCTCCTGAAGAAACGCGATCAGCTCCCGCCGCGCGGGCTGGGCGGCGGGGCTTCTGAGGCATCCGTCCACCACCCCCTCCCAGGCCAGCTCGTTGTCCACGAAGTAGCCGATGCAGAGCGGATTGTCCGCGTGGGACTGCGCGACGCCCGCGAGGGCCTTGTCCACGGCCGTCTCAAACTCGGGGCAGAAGACGTCCATCATTTTGGCCCAGTAGCCCCGCGCCGCCTCGATTTTCGGCACGCCCCAGAGGCCCGTGGAGACCACATAGGGGAGGGGGCTGTCTGCCAGCACGTCCCCCTGGCTCCAGTTCCCCAGCGTGTTGAAGCCCCAGTGCCGCAGGCGTGCGTAGGCGCTGTCGCGCCAGCGGTCGGCCCACTGCTCCCCGTGTTTCCGCCGCAGATTGGCCCGGTAGAAGCTGAAGGTGCGCCCCCCGCCGCCAATGGGCTCCGCCATGCTGTGCACCCCTTTGACCTCCCCGAAGAACCCGCCGAACACCGGATCGTCCGGGGCGGGCAGCCACTCAAACCACGGCCCGCGCTTCTCCACAAAGGTCTGCTCCCAGGTGCCCACGCAGTCCATGCCGACGGAGAAAAAGAGGCGGCCCTCCGGCGTGACGAGCCACCACTTGCCGTCCACCTTCTGCGTGCGGAACCAGCCCGTGGCCTCCAGTTGAGGACCCTTCGCCCACCCGCCGAAACGGTCCCGCTCGCAGACTTCGGGGGCCTTCGCCCAGGCGCGCTCCTCCCGGCGCTTTCTTTTCTGGAGGTCCTCCTCCCGGCCGAGCTTGCCGGACCAGTCGGCGTGGAGGTACTGGCCGAAGCGGTTGATGAACGGCATCGGCACCCCCGCGTCGCCGGCGGAGCCGAACAGGCTGACCCGCTCCAGAATCAGCGTGTGCTCCCGCGCGGGGCGGGGCAGAAAGACCTGGAACGCCGTGATCCGCGAGGGGTCGATGACGTTCCCCTCGCCGCGCGGGGGAAGCGCGGGCACCCCGCGCATGCCCCACAGG
>JAKPUV010000289.1 GCA_029554925.1 Candidatus Hydrogenedentota bacterium
CACCGTCTCCTCCGCGCGGTGCCACACCGTCTGGGGGACTTCCTCCAACGGCGTCCACGCCGGGGTGTCCTCCGGTTCCGGCAGCAGCGGCTCGCGGAACATGCAGTTCAGGTGCACCGGCCCCGCCGGGCTGCGTTGCGCCAGGTGCAGCGCGTGGGCGACAACGCCCGCCGTGTGCGCCTCCGGGGCCGGATCATCCGGACACGGCAGCGTCACGGATGTTTTGGGATAGTCGCCGAAGAGGTCCTGCTGCCGGATGGCCTGGTTCGCCCCCCGGCGCAGCAGTTCCGGCGGCCGGTCCGCCGTCAGCACCACCAGCGGCACATGGGCCATGGCCGCCTCCACCACGGCGGGCAGACAGTTCGCCGCGGCCGTGCCCGAGGTGCACAGCAGCGCGGTGGGAAGGTTGGCCGCCTTCGCCCAGCCGAGGGCGAAAAAGGCCGCGCCGCGCTCGTCGGGATGCACCACCAGCTCCGCGCCGGGATGCCGTGCGGCGGCCACGGCCAGCGGCGCGCTCCGCGCCCCCGGCGACGCGCAGAAAAGCCGCACGCCCCCGGCGACGAGTTCGGCCACCAGCCGGTCCGCCCGGCGCAGGTTCTCAAGCCCCGTGTTCTTGTCCGTCATGCCGGAGCACCCTCAGAAAATTCCGCATCTTCGTCTCGATTTCGGCCCATTCCTCCGCGGGAACGGACCCGGGCACGATGCCCGCGCCGTTATACACCGCCAGCGTGTCCCCGCGCACCAGTCCCGACCGGATGGCCACGCAGAATTCCAGACCGTCCCGGGCCACCCAGCCCACGGGCGCGGCGTAGAGCCCCCGGTCAAAGGGCTCCTCCCGCGCGATCCAGTCCAGCGCGCGGCCACGGGGCGTGCCGCCCACCGCCGGGGTGGGGTGGAACGCCTCCAGCAGCGCGCCGTCGTCCGCGTCCCCCCGCAGCATGCCGGAGATACGGGTGCGCAGGTGGCGGCAGTGCAGCAGCGTCAGCAGGCCGGGTTCCGGGTCGGCCTCCACCGTGTCGCACAGGCGGTCAAACACGGCGCGCAGCGCCGCGGTGACCATCCCCTGCTCGCGGCGGTCCTTCTCGCTGGCCAGTAGGGCCTCGGCCAGCCGCGCGTCCGCCATCGGGTCCGGGGCGCGGGGGCAGGTGCCCGCCACGGCCTCGCTCTCCAGCAGCCGGCCCGTCCGCCGGAACAGCCGCTCCGGCGACGCGCCCAGGAAGGCGCGGTCGCGTGCCGGGTGGAAACAGAAACAGAACGAGTGGCGCGTGCTCCGCGCCAGCCGCTGCAAAACGGCCACGGGGTCCAGTTCCCGGTCCGTCGTGAAGCGCGTCTCCCGCGCCAGCACCACCTTCTCCAGCTTCCCCCGGTCAAACGCCGCCAGCGCGCGGTCCACCATCTTCTCCCAGTGCGCGCGGTCCGGCAGGTCCTCCCGCGAAAGCACACGCGGGGGGGAGGGCCGTTCCGCTTCCGCGAGACCGACCGCCGCCAGCGCCGCGCGGGCGGCGTCCGCCGCGTCGCGCAGGCCGCCCCGGTCATCCGCCCGCAGTGTGGCCGCCAGCATGGTCCGGCCCCGTTTTCGGTGCAGTTCCAGCAGGGGGGCCACAAAGCGGTATCCCAGAAACCCCTGCCACTGCGTCGGGCGGCCGTTCCCAGGCTGGAACCGGAACCCGCCGTAATACCGGCCCTCGCCGGGTCCCTCGGGAAGATGCCGCCGCAGGTGGGCGAAGAGTTTCGAGGGGGTCTCCGGACCGTCCGCCGGGCTTGCCACATCGGCCTCCCCCAGCCCGGCGTTCTCGAAAAGCCCCGCCCGGTCGCGCCAGTAGTAGCGCGTCACCCCCGACTGCGCCGCCAGCCATTCCAGCGGGCACACCGGCGGCGCGGGCACCTCCACCCGCACCAGACGTCCCGGCGAGGGACGCTCCGGGGCCGCCGCACGCACCGCCCCGTCCAGCGCGGACAGGGCGGGCACCAGTTCTGTGAGGGGGACCGTCTCCAAGAAAACCGCCGTTCATCCTCCTGCGGAACGCCCCAAGCATCCCGCTCGCGCCCAGTCTAGGCGAGCGGCAACAAAGGATTCAACGCACAGGCCGGGAACAAGACACCCCAACCCGCCGCCCCCT
>JAKPUV010000291.1 GCA_029554925.1 Candidatus Hydrogenedentota bacterium
CGGGGGCGGCGGCGGCGCGGGGAAGCTGGCCTGGTATGACACCTTGACGGCGGACGGTGGCGGCACGGGGGCCGCAGGGGAGACGGGCGGCGCGGGGGCTATCGGCGCGCAGGGCGGAGGTGGCGGGACGGGCAACCCCGGCAACAACGCGGCCTTCTCCATGGATCCAGGGAGTCTTCTATTGGCGGCGGGCAATGGCGGCGGCGGTGGTGGTGGTGGCGGCAGCGGCGCGGGCGGCCAGGGAGGCGGGCGCGGCGGCGGTGGCAGCGGCGGCGCGGGGGGTGGCGGCGGCGGATGCTGCTATGCCGCATGGTCAAACTGCTCAGGTCTAAACAATGGTGAAGGGGGGACCGGCGCTTCGGGCGCCGCCGGCGGCACAGGCGGCAATGGCGGAAAGGGGGGGGACTCCGGAACCGGTGGGGCCGGCGGCAAAGGTGGAGACGGCGGCGGGGCCCTTGTTCTTGCAGCGAAGGGGCTGCTCCAGTATGGGGGATCGGTTGACATCTCGTCAGCCGCACCGTCTGGGGGATTGGCCGGCGCGAACGCGGTTGCAGGACAGGCGGGATCGGCCGGTGATGACGGGGGGGCTTCGGGCGGGGGAGCCTCGGGAGACCTCGGCACTTTCAAGAACTCCACTCTCGGCTGCGGCACCGCCCTGACCATCGTCGGCGGCACGGGCGGCGCCGGGGGCGCGGGCGGCAGGGGCGGCGACGGCGGGCAGGGCGGGCCGAGCGGCGCTTCAGGGACCGGCGGCGCGGGCGGCCTGGGCACGCCGGGCATGGTGAAACTGCACGCCTCGGTGGTGCTCCCCGGCGCCGGCCAGGTGGTCTGCGACAACCACACCGCCTCAACGGACAACTCCCTGCGCGGCCGGGTGACGCTGATCTCCAACATGCACTCCGTGACGCCGCCCGCCCTGAGCGACGACGCGGCGGTGGGATACACGACCAACGACCTGCTGCTCAAGGCCCCCGCCCCCTATGCGGCGGCGCTAAACATCCCCGTCATCCCCGATCTGGCTGGCGGCCCCGCGACGGGCGGAATCTGCCTGCCCGCCTTCTGGAACCAGGCCGACGTGGTGCCCGCGGGCACCGCACCCCTCGAACTGGTCCGTCTGGACGGCGCCGCGTCGCCCTTTGCCGGGTTCGACCAGGTCTTCCTGGTCAACAACGGCATGGGCGACGTGGAGGGGGTGTCCCTGTCCGTGACGGGGTATCCGGCCCTTTTGGTCGGGACCGTTCCCAACGGCGCGGTCTGGACCACCACGGTCGCCTCGGACACCCCCGTTGCCTTCGGCGTCGCGCTGGAGGTGGTCCTCCAGGAGCCGGACATGCAGGTGTACACCGGCGGGGCCTTCACGCTGAACGCCGTGATCACCGGCGGGGTCGGCGCCAAGACCTGCCGCTGGCTGCGCGACGGCGCCGAGGTGCAGCAGGGGGCGTCCACGGCCTATGCGGTGTCCCCGGCGGCCCTGTCCGATGCGGGGGCGTACACCGTCGAGGTGACGGACGACCTTGGTCAGACGGCGGCCAGCGCCCCCGTCCAGGTTGCCGTGGCCGATCCGGTGACCGTTTCCCAGCCCCCTGCGGCGGCCACCGCCTTTGCGGGGGCGCAGCATGTGTTCACCGTGGCGGCGGTCGGGGGCCACGGCACCCTCCACTACCGCTGGCGCAGGGGCGGCGCGGACCTGGGCGCGCCCGACCTGCCGTTCCTCACCATCAACCCGGTGCTGGAGTCCTCCGCCGGTCTCTATGACGTGGTGGTCACCGACGCCCTGGGTGCCGCGCCCGAAGGCGAGGTCATCGTGCCCGCCGGGGGCGCGGCGCTGACCGTGTTGAATCCCCTGGCTGTGACGGGGCCCTCCAGCATCGCGCGGTATGTGGACGCCGCACAGGCCGCCTTCTCCGTGGACACGACGGGCGGCGTGCCGCCCTACACCTACGAGTGGCGCTTTGCGGGCGCGGCGCTGCCCCCGGCGGAGCAGCCGGGCGGCCCGCTGCTGACGCTGGCCGCGCCGCTTGCGGGCAGGGCGGGGACCTACGACTGCGTTGTGCGCGACAGCAACGCGCCGCAGGGCCAGGTCATCTCGTCCACCGCCACCCTGTCCATCTTCGACCACCTGTCCATTCTGGCGCATCCGCAGGGCGGCTCATTCGCCCCCGGCGCGACCGCGACGCTGACCGTGGTGGTGTCGGGCGGCATGCCCGCCCTGTCCTACGAGTGGCGGAAGGGCGGCGCGGCGCTTCCGGCGGGCAGCCAGCCCAACGGCCCGGTGCTGACGCTGGGAAATCTCGCGCCCGGGGACGCCGGCGCGTATGACGTGGTGATTCGCGACCAGGGCGGGGAAAGCGTCTCCTCCAACGCCGCCGCAGTGGCGGTGACCACGGCCCAGCCGCTGCAAATCACCGCGTCTCCGGCGTCCGCCCAGGCGGCGGTCGGCCAGTCCCACACGTTCACCGTGGAAACGGCGGGCGGCACGGGCACGCTGTCCTACCAGTGGAAATTTGAGCCGTTGGACGGCGGCAAGGCCGTGCACAATGTCGGCGGAAACACC
>JAKPUV010000301.1 GCA_029554925.1 Candidatus Hydrogenedentota bacterium
CTGGATGCCCCAGGTCTGCGTGTACGAGTTGAAGCCCGCCTGGATTTGGCGCACCGCCTCGTCCTTGCACAGCGCGTCCACGTCGTAGTCCGGCTGGCCGATGCTCAGGTTGATCGGGTCCTTCATCTGCGCGGCCAGCGCGAAGATCTTGCGGATGCCGCTGGCGTCAATCTGGTTCATCCGTTCCGCGATGAAACTCATGGGAAATGTCTCCTGTGTCGGGGTTGCCAAGGTCCCGCCGATTGTACACGCGCCGCCGCAAAGGGGGCAAATGGCCGCGATATAAGTGGAAGCCCGCCCTCGTAAACTTCCGATGATCCCATACTTCCCGCCCGCCGCGCCCCTCCGCGACTGGCACGGGTGGAAATCCCTCCGGTATAGTCATCGGCGGACAGGAGCCGTCTTTCCGCCATGCGCTTGGGACTGGACATCACGCCGCTGACGCGGCGCCCCTCGGGGGTGGGCACTTATGTCCGCCAGGTGCTGGCGCATCTTCCGCCGCTGCTGGCGCCGGGGGACGCGCTGCTGGGCTGGGCCACGGGTCTCCATGTGCCTTGCGGCGCACCGCCGGAGATGCGGGTCCGGCATCTCCCCCTGCCGACGCGGGCGGTGTATGCCTGCTGGAGCGCGGCGGGGGTTCCGTGTCCGGACACGCTGCTGGGCGGGCTGGACGTCTTCCACGCAACCAACTATTTCCTGCCGCCGGTCCGCCGGGCGCGGCGGGTGCTAACGATCTATGATCTGGCCTTCCTCGTGGAGCCGCGCTGGGCGAGTCCGAAGGTGGTGGACCTCTTCGCACGGCGGGTGCCGGATTTCGCGGCGCGGGCGGACGCGGTGATCACCTGCTCGGAGCACAGCCGGAACGACATTGTCCGCCTGTGCGGGGTGCCCGCGGAGAAGGTCTTCGTGGCCCACGGCGCGCCGGACCCCGCGCTGGCCCCCGTGGAGCGCGGCGCGGCCCGCGCGCGGGCGGCGGAACTGTTCGGTTTTGACGCGCCCTATGTCCTCCATGTGGGCACGGTGGAGCCGCGCAAGAATCTGGAAACGCTGCTGCAGGCCTTCGCGCAGGCCTGCAAGGGCCGTCCGCACCGGCTGGTGCTGGTGGGCGCGCCGGGCTGGGGGATGGACGCCTTCCACGCGGCGGCGGCGCGGGAAAACCTCGGCGACCGGCTGGTCATGACGGGCTACCTCCCCCGGCGGGAGGACCTGGCGGCCGTGTATTCGGCGGCGGACCTCTTTGTCCTGCCGTCGCACTATGAGGGCTTCGGCCTGCCGCTGGCCGAGGCGATGGCCTGCGGCTGCCCCGCCGTGGCGTCGGAGAGTTCCTGCCTGCCCGAGGTGGGCGGCGAAGCGGCACTGTATTTCCCGCCGACGGACGCGGACGCCCTCGCGGCGCGGATGGGCGAGGTGCTGGACACGCCGGACCTGACGGAGCGGCTGCGGGAGCGCGGCCCCGCGCGGGCCGCACAATTCACCTGGGCCGGGGCCGCCCGCCGCACGCTGGACGTCTACCGGAGGCTCGCGCCATGAGGGTGCTCCTGAACGCCCTCCAGGCCGGGAACCGCAGCGGCACGGGCCGCCACACGGCGGAGCTCTGCCGCGCCCTGCCCGCCGCCGACGCGGACCTGGAGCTGGTGCTGGCCTGGCCCGCCGGGGCGGGCGCGCCGTCGGCGCATCCCCGCGTGACCGCCGTGCCCTTTC
>JAKPUV010001332.1 GCA_029554925.1 Candidatus Hydrogenedentota bacterium
CGCCGAGGGCGGGCAGCAGCGCGGCGTACTCCACGGGCGTGACATCATCGCTCGGGGCGAGCAGGCGCGTGTAGAACCCGTTCAGCCGGTCCCAGGCCGTCCGCGCGGGGTCGAAGGAGGTGACGGTCTCCGCCAGCAGCAGGGCCGCCAGCGACTCCCGCTCATCCTCAGCGTGAAAGACGAGATTGCCGCACCAGCTCATGGCGCGGAAATACCGCTCCAGCCGCGGATCCCCCTCGTAGAACCCGCGGGGTTTGAACAGGCTGTAGTCCACGTCGCAGTGGAAGAGCGGCGACGGGGCGATGCCCGCGGCGGCGGTGGCCAGGGTAACCTCCTCCCGAACCGCTTCCGGAGCGCCGGCCGGCGGGGCGTCCTCCGACAGGAGACACTCGGCGACATGCAGGTAGTCCTCGGCCAGGCGGCGCGCCGGATGGTCTTTGGACAACAGGCCCGCAACCGCGCCCCTCCTTTTCCCGGCCAGGCCGTTGCGTGTCTGCGCGGCCAGCTCCTTCAGGATTTCCGCGCATCCGACCTCCGCGTCCTTGAGCAGGGCCTCGAAGATCACATGAAAGGTGTTGTGGACCGAGTCGGTGGTGACGAAATGGGGGATTTCGTCGTCCGCATAGGTGTAAGACATGCGCTGGCAAAACCGGGGCACCACCGCGAAGCCGTTGCGCTTGAGAAGTTCCCGGCCCGAGTCGGACCCCTCGAAGCGCTCGATGAACCGCACCGCCCCGAGGTCGGCCACCACATCCTCCGCCGCGGCCCGCCCCGCGAACCCCGCGCCCAGCAGCAGCACCCCGATCGCGCCCCGCAGCACACGCGCGCAAAATCCCCGATCCGTTGCCATGACCGTCCCTCCTGTTCGGCGGGCCGCACGCGGCCAGCACCGGGGGTATTATGTGAAAAGCCGTTCAGAAAAACAAGGCGCACGGACCGGGGCGTCCCCGCAGGAGGGAACTGAGTTGGCCGGAGCTCCGGCGGGCACGAGATGGCCGCGCTTCGCTCGCCATGACGCGTTGACGCTCGGTTCTTCACAAGACCGCCGCACATCCCGTCATCGCGAGGGAGTGCGGCGACCGAAGCGATCTCGCGCCCGGAATGCCGTGAACATGCATGACCTGATGTCCGACATTCGTGCTTCCCCGCCCGATCATCGCCCCGGCCCCCCGGCGTCTGCTACCATTGCCCCTCCACGGCCTCCCCGCCGTGGGGGAATGG
>JAKPUV010000304.1 GCA_029554925.1 Candidatus Hydrogenedentota bacterium
ACATCGGCGTCCGCCGCGGTGAAGGGGCCGTGCACGCGGCCGCCCGCCGCGCCGGTCACATACAGCGCCTGGCCGGGGCCGAAACCGCCCACATCCACCCGCAGGCGCACGGCCAGCGCTCCGGCGCTCGCGATGCCCGCGACAAAGCGCGTGGTTTCCCCGCCCCGCCGGCCGGCGCCAAACAGTTCATGGGCGTCGAGTCCCAGGGCGACCCCCTCGGCCACCCGGAAGGCGCCCTTCTCGGCCACGGCCGCCTTGAGCGCGGCGTTCTTCCCCTCGAACGCCGTCACCGTGCGCACCGGCCGCGCCGCGGCAAGCAGGTTCTGGACCACGGCCGGGGGCAGGGGAGTGCGCCCCTCGGCGGAAAGGTTCGCCCCGGCCTTCACCGGGGGCAGGTAGACATAGTCCGCGTGCTCCGCAAACGCGGCGCCAGGGAGGAGGAGCGCGGCAGCCAGCATCCAGCGCGCAGTGTTCATGCGATCACCCGGTCCTTTCATGTCGGACGCCCCCGGATGGCCCGGACCGCCGTCATTCTACCCCAAACCCTTTTCGCACCGCAGGTACAGGTCGTTGCCGAAAAGCGCCAGCAGGGGAACCCGCGCGCACACTGCAGCCGCCAGCCGCACCAGCGGACGGGACGCAAGCGCGCGGGTGACCCGGTAGTCGTCCCCCCGCAGGAGGTCCGGGTCCACCCACACCCGCAGTCCGGCGCGGGGCAGCCCGGCCTCCGCGGCGGCGCGCCGCAGTTCGCCCGGGGTGTACTCGTGCAGGTGCACGCGGTCCATGACGGCAAACTGCCCGTCCACGTCGCGCGTTGTGTCCGGCGCCATGCGCCGCAGCAGGGGCCGGGCCAGCGGCCACACGATGGTCCGGAAATGCCGGTTGGGCGTGGTGTGGGCCAGCAGGAAACCGCCCGGTTTCAGCACTCGCCACATCTCGCGCAGCAGGAGCACGCCGCCCTCCCGGTCCTGGTGCTCCAGAATGTCCCCCGCGAAGACCCGG
>JAKPUV010000312.1 GCA_029554925.1 Candidatus Hydrogenedentota bacterium
CCGAGCAGGGCCACGATGCCCAGCCCCTGGTAGTAGAACACCATGAAAACGCCCACAAGCACGAGGCTCGCGAGGGAGGAGATGACGCCCTTGCGGACCGTGTCCGCCCCGAGGCTCGCGCTGACGGTGCGGGTGAACTCCTCGCGCACCGGGATGACCATGGAGCCCGAATTCAGGGCGATGGCCAGGTCGCGCGCCTCCTCGCCCTCGAAGTTTCCGGAGATCTGGCCGCGCCCCGCGATCCGGTCGCGGATGGTCGGCGCGGAGACGACGACGCCGTCCAGAACGATGGCCATCGGGTTGCCGATGTTGTTGCCCGTGGCCTCGGCGAACTGCTCGCTGGCCGCCCCGTTGAAGGCGAAAAGAATCTGCCAGTAGGGCGGGTTGGACTCGTCCGGGATCGCCGCCGAGGAGGCCAAACCCTCGCCGGAGGCGATGGGCTTCTTGTCCAGCACGAACAGCTGGTAGTCCTGGACGTCCTCGTAGGGCTTGGGCTTCTGGCTGAAGGCCACGAATTTGTCCTCGGGAATCACGCCCGCCTCGGCGGCCTTTGCGAGGACGCGCTCAACGCGCTCGTAGTTGTCCGGAGAGACGGTGAGGGCGTCAGCCCGCAGCGCCGACAACTTGACGAAGGGCAGGAACTCCTCCGGGAAGGCGTCGCGGATTTTGCCGAACACCTCCTGGGCGGCGTCGGGGCCCGCCACGATGTGGAAGTTGAGCATGGCCGTCTTGGTGATCAGGTTCTTCGCGCGCTGCACGTCCTTCTCGCCGGGCAGCTGGATCTGGATCTGGGTGGTTCCCAGCGCCTGGATCACCGGCTCCTTCGCCTCGAAGTCGTTGACGCGGCGCGTGATCTGGTCCAGCACGGTCTGCTGGATCTCCTTCTCAATGTTCTCGTCGCTCCAATTGTTGTCGCGGTACTCCTTCAGGCGCTCCGGTTCCAGGTCGTTGATGTCGAAGCCCAGCACCATGTGGATGCCGCCCTGGAGGTCGAGGCCGAGGTTGATCACCCGGCTCCGGTCGCACTGCGCCCAGCGCCTGACGCCGTTCACCTGCCGCTCGAAGTAGCCCGCGCGCTTGCGGGCGAGCTGGTCGTCCTCCGCCTGCCAGGCGGCCAGGCGCGCCGAGCGGGTCTCCTCGGAGAGGACCATCCACCCGATGGTCGGGTAGACGTAGTAGGCGGCCATTGCGAGCACGCCCCAGATCAGGATTGTCCGATAGATGTTCTTGGCCATGAGAAACTCCACTGATGCCGAATGTTGGGCAGGGTAGCCGCCGTCCGGGACGCAGCCCGGAAGGGTTTATTTGCCGGTGTTTTTGCGCTCCACCTTCGCGATGGCCGCGCGCAGAAACTCCATGGTAACGTTGTCGTCCACGCGCAGGATCACCCGGTCCTCGCTGAGGTTGACCACTGTGCCGCACACGCCGCCCGTCGTGATCACGGCGTCGCCGCGCTCAACGGAGGCCAGCATCTCGCGGCGCTCTCGCTCGCGCTTCTGCTGCGGGCGGATCATGAGAAAGTACATGATCGCGAAAAAGATGACGAGCATGGGCAGCATGCCGCCGAGGGCGCTCTGGGGCGCGGCCTCCCCGGCGGGGGCCTCCGCGGCCTGCTCTACCGCCTGCGCGGTCAGAAATCTCCACACGTGGGTCGTCCTCCTGTTGGGGTAACCGTCTCCGGGGGAAGGTCAGACATCATCTTCCCCGCGGTAGGACTGGAGAAAAGCGTCTTTGAACTCCCTGAAGCGCCCCTGCCGGATGGCGGCACGCGCCCGGGACGCCAATTGTAGCATAAAGCAAATGTTGTGTAAAGTATTCAGCCGCAGGGCGAGAATCTCCCCGGCGCGGAACAGGTGCGAGAGGTAGGCCCGGCTGTACCGCGCGCAGACGGGACAGGGGCAGCCGGGGTCCAGGGGGCCGAAGTCCCGCGCGTGCCGCGCGTTCTTGATGTTCACCTT
>JAKPUV010000315.1 GCA_029554925.1 Candidatus Hydrogenedentota bacterium
CCCGGAGAAGCTCCCGCCAATTCGGACCCAATGTGATACCCTTCTGCTTGGACATGATGTTTCCTTCTGGGGCCTGCGGCCCCGGTTCAATTACCCAGAAACATCATGTCCCTTTTTTGCAGAACTTTGGAAGCATAACCCGGAAGGACCACGGCGGGCACGAGATGGCTTCGTCCGCTCCCTGTCCTTCCCTTCATCTTGCTTCTTCGGTGTTTATCGGTGTTCATCGGTGGTTGCTTTTGTGCGGCAGTCTCTCCGCTTGTGACCGGGGCGAAGTCATGGCTTGGCGGGACGCTCGTTTCCCCTGGGTGGCTTCGGAGGGGGAATTCCCGATGAACACCGATGAAGAGCCTGGGGTCCGACGATCCCGCCAGCGCCCCGCTTCACGCAGACCGCCCGTCATTCCTTCGCCGGCGGCGGTTCGGGGCAGGGGAGGGGGATGTTTTCGTCGCCAATCTTGAGGGTGGTCGTTTCGCTGACCGTCAGACGGCTGTCACCGGTCTCGATGATGGTGGCTTTTCCACCGGTCTTGGCTTTGGCGGGCGCGGGGGAGGTGCCGTCGTCGAGCACCTGGTAGACGGCGGCGAAGCAGGCGTTTCTGCCTTTGACCCGCTGGAGGATCATGGGCCAGAGGGTGTGCATGCCCTCGCCGTGGCCCTCCGCCAGATAGACCTCCGGATCGCCGAACAGGCGGACATGGATGCCCCGCTCTCCTTCCGTGGCGATCATGAACTCCCGTGTGCCGTCCGTGCAGCGGCGGGGTCGCTGGAGGTGCTGGTAGCCGTCCTGGTCGCCCAGGGGTGCGGGTTCCGTGGCGGGCTCGTCTTTCAGCGTTCCCACGAAATGCAGCGGAAGGTCGAAAACGGCCTCCTCCGCCGAGGAGCAGCGGAACACGTCCACCACCGTGTCCCCCCGCAGGAGCAGGGTCCGGTCCAGCGTCACGCCCTTGTAGGCTGTGTCGCAGACGGCGCGGCAGAGCGCGTAGCCGTCCCCTGAAGCGAAGGCCTTCAGCGTGCCGTGGGTCTTCTTCTGGGTTTCGCCGTTGACGATGACCGTGTTGTGGGCCACGGTCTGGCAGAACCACTGCTTGTGCATGGGATTGCCGTAGGGGAGCCGTCCGGGGTCCGCGAAGCGGAGGTCCCCGTGGGCATAAAGCACCATGTTCAGCTTGGCGGGCTGGACATGGCCCGACCGCCCGGGGCCGTAGTCCAGGTACAGGGCCGTTTCATTCACCGTGTCCCGCATCACCGCCAGCCCCTCGCCCTCGCCCGCGGAGGACACGGCGGGCTCCTTCGTCTCCGGGGCAGGCGGCAGGGTGTCCCTTCCCCAGAGAAAGGTCCAGACGCCCCCGCGCTCGCCCATCAGGGGAAGATAGGCGGGGTCGCCGTAGCGCGCGAAGCCGATCTCGTAATACTGCCGCTGCGAGAGGATGGACATGCGGTCGCTGTCGTGGAAGGGGACGAAGGTCAGGTCGGGCAGCACCTGCCGGAGCGGCGCGTCGAACATCCCCTTGACGACGGGGATGGCGTAGAGGTCCATGCCCGCGCGGGCGGCGGCCTCCAGCAGGTAGACATGGGCGGACAGGGCGTAGAAATGGTAGGACGGGCACTCCTCATACCACATGCCGCCGGGGAACAGGGACTTGTTCATCTGGTACAGGAAGCCGTTGCGTCCGTTCACGGCCCAGTCCACCAGCTCGGTATCGCCCAGCAGCAGCCCCGCGCAGCCCACCGCCGCGTTGTGCCACGACTGCCAGTTGGAGATGGCGCGCGGGTTCGCCTGGATGGTCTTCACCATAGGCAGGATCAGGCCGTCCCGGATGGCCGCGTGGTCCTCCGGGGAGAGGCACGGCGCGTTGTATGCCAGGTCGTAGCCCATCACCATCTGGCACAGCAGCACCGACTCGTCCAGCGTCTGGGACAGCAGCCTCCCGCCCTTGTCCGGGGCGTTGTTCACGTCGTGCAGGGGCAGCGTCTCGTAGAACGATGCGTACTCCAGCAGGATCGCGCGCAGGCGCTCCGCGAACTCGGGCCGAGGGTCCAGCGTGTGCGCGAGCCCCAGCGTCTCCACGCCGCGCAGCCAGTGCCCGTGCCGGTGCGTCACATATACCTGGTCATACGGCGGGCCGGAATACACCTCCCCGCAGGTCTGGCAGACGTGGCGCGTCGGCGACTCCGCCTTCAGGGGGCCGCCGTCCTTCTTGCACGAGTACCAGTGCGTCCACTGGCCGCCCTCGCGGGGGATGTCCAGCGGCTCCGCCGCCAAAGCCGCGGCCTCGTTCAGCAACCCACGCTTCAATTCCGCCGCCCAAGGCTGCGTCTCCGCGCGCGCCCGCAGGGCCGGCAACTCGTCCGCCGTGACGTACACCCGCGGGTGCGGGCCTTCCGGCACCCGTATTTCGAGCGATGGCGGCACGTCCCCGGCCGCGGCGGCCAGCGCCGCGCACAAGACAATCAATGGACCCATCTTTGCGACTCCTATTGGTCCTTCCGTCCGGGAAAGAGAAGGGGACGGTCACTCCATGAACAGCGCCCGCGCCAGCAGGCCCGCGCCCAGCAAAAAGACCAGCCCCAGCAGCAGCCGGTGAAAACGTTCGCGGTTGATCCGGGGGTCGAGCAGGGTTCCCGCGGCGAGCCCCAGCAGCATGCCCGGCACCCCGTAGAGGCAGTAGACCAGCACCCCCGCGTTGACCACCCCGTTCCCGCTGTACATCGCCAGAATCAGCAGTCCGTCCACCAGGAAGCACGCCTGCAGCACGGCGCGGAAGGTTTCCTTGGGCCAGCGCCGGTGGGCCCCGTACATCACAAGGGGTGGGCCGTCCGTGGCGTAGGCGCCGCCCAGCAGCCCCGCGCAGAACCCCACCGCCGCGCCGGTGATCCGGTCGCGCCACGGATTTTTCCCGTCCCGCGGGGCGTCTTCCCCCGGTTCCGCCTCCGGGCCGCCGCCGCGCAGGGCCGCGCGGACACCGTGCAGGGCGTAGGCGATGAGCAGCACCCCGAGCAGGCCGACCACCGGCGCGGCCGGCAGCGCAGTGAGCGCCCACGCGCCGACGGGGATGCCGACGACGGTGCCGCAGAGGAGCCGGCCCGCCTCGCGCCAGCGCAGGCCGCGCCGGTTCTGGAAGAGCACCACCACGATGACGGTCGCGCCGACGATGGACATGACGCCCGCCGCCGCCTGCACGCCGAGGAACTGGGTGAGGATGGGCATGGCCACCAGCGCGGAGCCGAAACCCGCGATGGTCTGCACAAAGGCTCCGAGGGCGAAGGCCGCCGCGACTGCCAGAAAGGTCATCATTGGCGGTCAGTCCCCCCGCCGCGCCGCGAAGAGGCGCGCAATCCGCGCGCGGGTCCGCATCAGCCACAGCACCGCCGGGGGCACGGCCACGGGGTCCTGCTCCTCCTCCCCGGCCTCCTCCGGGCCGGGCTCGCCGACCGTGTGCATTTTGGTGAAAATGGCGACCAGGTTCTTTCGGACCACCCGCCGCAGCGGCATGTTCGCGATGAGGCCGTACATGGGCGCGCTTCCCTCGAACGCGGCGTCCGGGTGTGCGCGGACATGCCCGACAGCCTCCCGCAGGTCCGCCAGCAGCGGGTCAATCACCGCCGCGTGCCCCGCGTTCAGGATCACCTGGAGGCTTTCCGGCTTCTGGAGGCGGTTGATGTGCCAGCCCCTGGCCTCCAGCAGGTCGGCCACGGCGTACATCCGCACTGCGGGGTCCGTCGCGCCCACGGCGACCACGCCGATGACCGGGTTCCCCAGCACGCACAGCCCCGGCACCGCCCGCACCCCCTCGATGAGACGCCCTGCGGCCTCCAGGATGGTCCTTGCGTTCTCCACGTAGCCCTCCCGGCCCAGGGCATGCAGCGCCGCCCAGGCCGCCGCAATCGGGCCCCCGGGCCGCGTGCCCGCGAGGGTTGCCCCGCCGTAGGCCCCGCCGCACCAGTCCACATCCGCGAAGACCTGGTCCGCAAACACCGCCGGACTGCGGTACAGCAGGAGCGAGGCGCCCTTCGCGGCGTAGCCGTACTTGTGGATGTCCGCGGAGAGCGAGGTCACCCCCGGCACGCGGAAATCAAAGGGCGGGGTTTCCCTGCCCAGATCCCCGAGCCATGGGAGGAAGAACCCGCCGAGGCACGCGTCCACGTGCAGCGGCAGTCCGCGCCGCGCCGCCAGATCCCCCAGCTCCGCGATGGGGTCGAGCACGCCGTAGGGATAGCAGGGTGCCGAGCCCACCAGGAGGATCGTGCGCGCCGTGATCCGCCGCTCCATCTCCCGGACATCGGCGGCGTAGTCCTGGCCGCAGGGCGTCTTGACGATGCGCACGCCGAAACACTCGCCCGCCTTGATGAAGGCCGTGTGGACCGATTCGGGGACCACGATCTCCGGGCGGCGTATCCACGGGCGCGTCCGCCGGGCGTGGTTCCGGTGGGCCAGCACGGCCAGCAGCAGGCTCTCCGTGCCGCCGGAGGTCATGCAGCCCGCCATGCCGTCGCCGCCGTGGAACAGGGCGGCGCACATGCGCACCACCTCCCGCTCCAGCTGCTGGAGGCTCTTGAAGGCCATGGGGTTCAGGCCGTTCTCGGAGAAGTAGAGGCCGTGCGCCTCCTTCAGAAACTCCGTGTGGGCGTCGCTGTGCTTGTAGACCAGCCCGAAGACCTTGTGCTCCCGCCAGCGCACGTCCCCGGCCTGGAGCGCCCTCAGACGGTCCAGCAGCGTCTGCCGGTCCACCCCCCGCCGGGGAATCTCCACCCCGAGGCGCTCTTGCCCGTTTTCCGTGTCCGTCATGGCGCGTCCCTCCCGGTGTTTCCGCGCGCCGCCTGCCCGGCGCGCCGAACCCGTCCCCCGTGTTGTCGCCCATCCGGGGGACACAAGTCAAGTCGGCCCCCCCGCGGGGGCGCCGAAAACGAACCCGCCGCCCCGGAAGGCCGGGGCGGCGGGGAAAACCGAAAGGGGAGGGGATCACTTCACGGGACGGCCCCACACCTCGACCTCGACGTAGTGGTTGTTCTCGTCGGCGGTGCTGCCGTTGCTGTAGAAGCGGACGTAGCGGGCCTTGGCGCCCTTGGTGTCCAGCAGGCGGCCCTTGTTGTTCTCGATGTACTCCTTGTCCTGGCCCACGCCGAGGCCGGAGGAGTTGTCAATGTCGTTGTTGTACAGGGTGGTGACGCCCGTCTTGAACTCGGGGTCGTCGGAGGCCTGGACGATGATGTCGAAGTACACGCGTTTGCCCTCGTGGAAGTGCCAGAAGAGGACCGCGTAGATCTCGTGGGCCGCTTCCAGGTCCACCTGCACCCACTGCGTGCCCGGCCCCAGCTCGACCAGGCTGTTCTTGGCGTAGTTCTTGTCGCCGTCGGTGATCATCTTCAGCTCGCCGAGGGCCGGGTTCTTCTCGCTGCTGGTGACCGGCTTGCCCTTGGAGACGAGGACGGTGCCCTTGGGGGCCATGAACGCCGGGCGGTCCTTGAAGTCCTCCTTTTCCAGGTTCTCGCTCCAGTAGTCAATCGGCGTGCCGCCGAAGAAGGGCTCGGGCAGCTCGAATTTCAGCTCCTCCTGGTCCTGGGCGTAGCCCGGGGCGGCGAAGGCCGCGACCAGCAGCGTCATCATGGCCAGCGTCAGGGTCCAGCAAAAGGTCTTCATGTCTCACTCCTTGTTCGGGGCCGGCCCGGTGCGGGACAGCCGGTTTCAGTTCTTGTGTGTGGGCCGCAGGACCGCGGCGGGCGGCTATTCTACCAAAAACCCGCCCCCGGTCCCAACCGGGCACTTCGGACAACAGGACGAGCGCGGTCCGCCGCCTATTCATTCAGACCACCGCGGGCGCGGGCCGGTTTCCTGTCCGCGACTTGCCCCGGGGGGGCGAAAACGGCACAATAGGGCTTTCGGACACAACACGGGCGGCCCCGGTTTCGCCGCCCGAGGGAGACGGCCATGCACCGAGAGACTGAGGGCGCCCTGTCGCGGCGCGGGTTCCTGAAACAGACGGCGGCCCTGTCCGCCTTCTCCATCGTGCCCCGGCACGTGCTGGGCGGCGCGGGATTCACCGCCCCCAGCGACGAGATCACCCGCGCCATCGTGGGCGTGGGCGGCATGGGCACCGGCCATTTGGGCTACGCGGGGGCGCGCACGGTCGCCGTGTGCGACGTGGACCGGAAACACCTCCAGTCGGCGCTTGACTCCCTGGAGAAGGGCGTGAAGGGCTGCGCGGACTTCCGCGAGGTGCTCGCCATGCCGGAGGTGGACGTGGTCCACATCGCCACGCCGCCCCACTGGCACGGCCTCATCAGCATCCTAGCCGCCGAGGCGGGCAAGGACGTCTGGTGCGAGAAGCCCATGACCCGCACCATCGGCGAGGGCCGGCGCGTGGCGGAGGCCGTCCAGCGCAACGGCCGCATCTTCCGACTCAACACCTGGTTCCGCTTCCGCGACAACTACTACGGCTACGGGTCCACCGTCGCCCCGATCAAACAGATCGTGGACAGCGGCGAGCTGGGCTGGCCCCTGCGGGTCGTCGTCGGCGCGGGCACGGGCTTCGATTTCAAGTTCTTCTGGAGCGGCCGCACCGACCTGACGCCCCAGCCGGTCCCCGAAGAGCTGGACTACGACATGTGGCTCGGCCCCGCGCCCTTCAAGCCCTACCACCCCCACCGCACCCACGGCACCTTCCGGGGCTACTGGGACTACGACGGCGGCGGGCTGGGCGACATGGGCCAGCACTACCTCGACCCGGTGCAGTACCTGCTGGGCAAGGATGACACCAGCCCGGTCGAGGTGGAGGTGGACGCGCCGCAGCAGCACCCGGACGCCGTCAGCTCGTGGCGGAAGATCGTCCTGCGCTACGCCGACGGCTGCGAGATTGTCCTCGACGGCGAGGGCTTTTCGCAGGGCATGCCCTACATCGAGGGGCCGAACGGCAAACTCTTCAAGAACCTGCGCCTTGAGATCAAGGGACAGGAAAAGACCCTGCGCGGCCTGCCGGACAACGCCCCGCAGGAGGGAGACTTCTACGACTGCGTGCGCACGCGCCGCCCCTTCGCGCTCAACGAGGCCAACGGCCACCGCTCCTGCACCCTCATCAACCTCGGCACGACGGCCGTGCGCCTCGGGCGCAACCTGCGCTATGACCCCGTGAAGGAGGAGTTCGTGGACGACCCCGAGGCCAACCGCATGGTCTTTCAGCCCATGCGCGGACCGTGGAGGGTGTGAGCATGCCCCCGAAACACGGCACTGAAACGGCCCCGGTGAAAAGACAAGGAAACCCGTTCATGAAATCCCTGATGCTCCGCGCGGCCCTGTGCGCCGCCCTCGCCCTGTGCGCGCCGTCCTTTGCGGCGGACCTCGACGCCCTGCTCAAGCCGTTTCCCGCGCAGAACGCGGCGGAACTTGACGCGGCCTGCGCGCCCCTCATGGCGGGCGGCGCGCCGCTGGTCGCGGAACTCTGCGGCCGCATCCAGCCGGAGGGATCGGCGGACGCCGACATCGCGCCGCGCTACGCCCTCACGGGCCTCGTGAAGTGGGTCGGAACCCCGGCGAACGCGGCGGGTCGCCCCGCCGTGGCCGCGGGGGTCGCCACCGCCCTGGGCACCGCCGCCGACCCGTCGGTGAAGGCCTTCCTTGCCGTCCAGTTGCAGTGGATCGGCGGACCGGACGAGGTGCCCGCGCTGGCCGCGCTGCTGGCCGACCCCGCCACGATGGATCCCGCTGTGTCCGCCCTGGAGTCCATTGGCGGCGACGCCGCCGGCGCGGCGCTGCTGGCCGCCCTTGAAAAGGCGGACACTGCGGGCAAGGCCCGTCTGGTCAAGACGCTCGGTGTCATGGGGCATGCCCCCGCAGTGCCCGCCTGCGCGGCCCTCGCCGCCGACGGTGATGCCGCCCTGCGCCTCGCGGCGCTTCAGTCCCTCGCGGACCTCGGGGCCGTTGAGGGCGTCCAGCCTCTCGTGGACGCGCTGGCACACACCGCCGTCTCCCCCGGGGAACGCGACGCGCTGCTGGCCGCCGCTGAAAAACTTGGGGAGCGTCTGGCGGCGGGCGGCAAGACGGCGGAGGCGGAAGCTCTCTTCGCCGCGCTGGGGAAACAGCCCGAGACGCACGCGCGCATCGCCGCCCTGCTCGGAGGGGTTGCCGTGCGCGGACAGAAGGCCGCGCCGGAACTGGCCGCCGCGCTGGACGACCCGGACGCGAAGGTCCGCGGCGCGGCGCTGAAGGCCGCCGCGGGCCTGGGCGACGCCAAGACCTGCGCGCTTCTCGTGAAGAAGACCAAGGGGCTGCCGCCGGAGGCGAAGGCACAGGCCGTGGCCGCGCTGGCGCGGTGGGACGACCCCGCCGCGCACAAGGCCGTCGCGGCGGCGGTCGGCGACAAGGACGCGGCCGTGCGCGGCGCGGCTCTGGCCACCATGGACGGCGCGACGGCGAGGGAAGCCCGGAAGGCGCTTTTCTCCATGGTGCTCAAGGCCGACGAATCCAAGGAGCGCAAGGCCGCCCGCGACGCGCTTATGCGCGTTCCCGAACCGGAACTTTCCGACGGCGCGGCCAAGGCCCTGGACCGCGCGTCCGCAGACGCGAAGCCCGTCCTGCTGGAGATGCTCCAGGCGCGGGCCATGCCGGAGCATGCCGACGCGGTGGTGAAACAGCTCGGGGACAAGGACGAGGCGGTCCGTGTGGCCGCGCTGAACGCCCTGGGCGCGATGGCGGAGGAGAAGCACATGGCGCGTCTGTACGAGGAACTCCGGGGCGCCGCTTCGGACACCGCGGCCCTCGCCGCGCGCAAGGCGCTCTCGGACACGGCGAACCGGTCCCTCCCGCGGGTCGCGGACGGCTACCACGCCAGGGCGCGCACGGACCTCCAGGAAGTGACGGACGCCGCGCAGGCAGGCCGCCTGATGGCGCTCATGCTCGATATGAAACCCGGGGGCGCGGCCCGCGACCTCTCGGCCTACGCCGTGGCCCGCTATCCGCTGGACGCGCGCAATCAGGCCGCCGCGCTGCTGGGCGACCACCGCGACCCGTCAGCCCTGCGGGAGCTTGCCGCACTGGCGGGCAATGCCGCCGCGGGGGAAATCCATCCCGCCGTCCTGGAGGCCCTGTGCCGCCAGTTCTCCCGGGCCGAGGAACAGACCCCGCTCTTCGACGCCATGGCCGCGCTGCTGAGAAACGGCGGGCTGCGGTCGGCGGACGAGAAGCGGCAGGCGCTGAAGGCACTGTCCGCCAAGCGGCTCGCAAACGCGGCGTCCGCCGCGGCGATGCTGCTGGACGACGCGGAGGTCGCGCAGGACGCGGCGGCGGCGGTGGCCGACATCGCATGCATGAAGGGCGAAAAGGACAAGGGGCTGTCCGACGCGGCCAGTCGGACGGCGCTGGAGAAGGCGAAGGGCGTCACGCAGGACGCGGCGGTGCGGGAGCGGATCGAGAAGCATCTCGCCGCCGGCAAGTAGGGTGAAGTGACGCGCCGCGCCTTCCGAATCCGGAAGGCGCGGCGCGATGTTTTGGGTGAAGCGGCGCTACGGGCGACCAGGAGGGCGTGTGCCATGAAGACCGGTGCGTGCGGATGGCGGGCGGCGGGGCTTCTTGTTGCGCTGGCGGCGGGGGCCGCGGCGCAGGAGTTCTCGGCGCTGGATGTGCGGGCGGTGAAGGTCGGGGGCGAGGCGGGGCGGCGCATCGCCGTCACGGTGGAGAACAACCTGCTCCAGCTCGACATGGAGAAGGATTTTCTCAAGCCGTTCCAGAAAAAGGCCGCCCCCGGCGGCTATGTGGGGCTGGGCAAGACGCTGGACGCCATGGCGCGGCTCGCCGCGCACACGGGCAACGCCGACCTGACTGCCCTCCACCGGAAGACGGTGGACGCCGTGCTGGCGGCGCAGGAGCCCGACGGCTACATCGGCATGATGGCTCCGGAGGCCCGGATCGGAAAACTCTGGGACGTGCATGAGATGGCCTACCTGCTTCTCGGCCTCTGCACGGACTACGCCTATTTCCGTGAGAAGCCCTCGCTGGACGCCGCCGTGCGCCTCGCCGGATACCTGCGCGAGGGGCTGATGCGCGACCCGCGGCCCGTGTTGGGCGGAGGGGAACTGGGGCCGAACATGCCGGACACGGGGCTGGAGGAGGCGCTGCTGGCCCTGGCCGACCAGACCGGTGACCCGGCGTGGCGCGACTTCGCGCGCGAATACCGGCCCCTGACCGACTGGAACCGCCCCATTGTGCTGGGCCGCCACGGCGTGGTCGAGGGCCACGCCTACGCGTACGTGGACAAGTGCCTCGCCCAGCTTCGCCTCGACCTCACGGACCATCTCCCAACGCTCACCGGACCCTCCGAGAATGTCATGCACTTTCTCCTGCGCGAGGACGGCCTGGTGGTTTCCGGCTCCTGCGGTGACCATGAGTGCTGGCATGACACGCAGTCCGGGGGCACCAACCTCGCCGAGACCTGCACCACCGCCTACCTCATGCGTTTCTGGGACCAGCTCCTCCGCCGCACCGGCGCGGCGGGCTACGGCGACCTCATCGAGCGCGCCCTGCACAACGCCCTTTTCGCCGCGCAGTCCCCGGACGGGCGGCGCATCCGCTACTACACCCCCTTTGAGACGAAACGCGCCTATTTCGACGGGGACACCTACTGCTGCCCGTGCAACTACCGCCGCATCGTCTCCGAACTGCCCGCCATGATCGCCTACCGCGCCCCCGGCGGGCTGGCGGTCAGCCTGTACACGCCCTCGGAAATCCGCTTTGACACGGAGGACGGCGTGGCCGTCACGGTCACCCAGGAGACCGCCTATCCCTCGGACGGCGCGGTGACCCTGCGCGTGGCCCCGGAGAAGCCCGTCACCTTCACCCTGCGGCTGCGGAAACCCGCGTGGTGCGCCAACGCGCGGTGGCTCCTGAACGGCCAGACCCCCGGCGGCGAGACGTTTGAAAAGGGGTTCTTCACCCTCACCCGGCAGTGGACCGCCGGGGACACGGTCCGGGCGGAGTTCGACATGCCCTTCCGCCTCGTGCGCGGACGCCGCACGCAGGAGGGGCGCGCCGCGGTCATGCGGGGCCCCGTCGTCTTCGGCTTCAACCCCGCGCGCAACCCGGACTTCGAGGACATGGAACCGCGCCTGTTCGTTCTGGACACATTGGCGGGGATCGTGTCGTCCCCCGATGACGCCGTCCGGCCCGGCGGCCAGACCTGCACCGTCCGTGTATGGGAACCCGGCGCGTGGTATCCGTCCGCGCCCACCCGGGAGGCTGTCCTCACCGAATACGCCGATCCCGGCCTGGAGAACCTGTACTTCACGGTGCCCAACCCACAGGATCCCGCGCTGGTCGAGGACGAGTTCGTCACCGGCCTCGGGGAGTGCCTCAGCATTCCCTGAGCAGCTTTCTTCCCCCTCTGCGGGAATCCGCGTCATCTGCGGATTAAATAGAGACTGGCGCCATCGCTCGGGTTGAGAGGGGGAGGGGGGTAGGCGATTAAGCGATGGCGCCATGAAAAACGTGCCGTGCGCGGCGGTCAGGCCGCCGCCACGGGGAATCGCGTCACTCCTCGGCGCCGCCGCCGAACAGGCCGCCGAAGAAGCCCACGATGGACGCCCAAATGCTCTCGAAGAACGCGACGATCTGCTCCCACAACGCTTCCATTTTCTTTCTCCTTTTGTTTCAGACCGGCTGAAACCCTTGCCAGTCTTTCGTGACGATCACCCGTTGACCGTCCTCGCCCAACAATACCCGCCACCGGGTCGGGTGTTACGTGGCGCGGGGGGGGAGCGAAAAAAAACGGCGGGGACCTGTCCGTCCCCGCCGGTGGAGGCGCGCGGTTCAGCCGCCGGGTTCAGTCTTTTCGGCGTCTTCTGCATGCTCCCGGAGGTATTCCAGCACCGGCTTGCCGTCGAGATAGAGCTCCTCCAGCACGGCGGTCTCGCCAAGAACACGGACGGTCACATGGGCGTCCCTCGGCCGCATGTTTCTGTCCCTTCCGGTGATCACCCGCTCCACCTCAGGAGCCCTGTCTTCGTTCAGATAGTATCTGTCGAAGGGATAGGAGAAGGTCGTCCTGCCCCCGTCAACACTGCCCCACGTGCGGACTTTCAGGGAGGGCGCGTCTTTGGGGCGGACCCAGTGGAGGGCGGCGGGCTCCACGAATCCCTCCGCGTCGAGCGAGTAGGTGATCCAGGCATCATGCTTTCCGCCCGCCCGCACCGGGCGCGTCCCGGGCGCGGCAACCTCCCCGGAAAGGTTTAGCCGCACGTAGCGCCCCATGAAGGGGTTCACGGGGTCAATGGGAGCGCACCGGATCTTGAGCTGAACGCCCCGCGCGCGCACCATGACCTGGTCAAGGGCCATCCGCGCCGGGACGGCAAGCTGGGCGAGGGCCAGCGCGCCCAGCAGCACCAGTTTCAGGGATTTCATAAGGCGTCCTCCCGTGCGGTTTGGGCCGTCCGGCGGCCCGCCAGCAGGTTGACCACGAGAAACGCGGCCCCCGCCCCGACGAAGGCGATTCCCTTGGCAAGCAGCCCAATGTCCGAGTCGAAGAAACGGCAGGCCATCAACGCAGCCAGCAGGGCCAGTCCGGCGTTCATGCGGAGGAACAGCCCGTCGCGGAACCCAAGCAGAATCCAGGACAGCCCCGCTCCGGCCACCAGCAGGTTCATGGCCAGTGCGGGAATCTCGCCCAGATCATAGGCGGCGAAAGGCCAGGAGAGCGCCGTCACGGGAACCATCAGGAGGACGGGTATGTCAGCCTTTCCGAAAAGGCGGAAGTTTCTCCGGACGGCCAGGGCGGAGAGCGCCGCCAGCGCGATGCACACGCCGACGGTGACCATGGCGTCATCCAGCCGGTCCGCGTTGAACCAGCGGGTGCGGTGCATGTCGCGGAAGGTCATCATGAGCGCCGTGACCGCGAGGACGGCCACCAGCAGGTTTCCCGTGCGGGTTTCCTTCTCCGCGCTCAGACGCAGGAACACCCACAGCGCCGTGACGGCGGACACCACGCCGAACGTGGTCACTGGTGCCCCCGATTTCCCCAGGATGATCAACAGGCCGGGGATCATCGTGGCCGCCAGCGCGGGCGTCACCACGGCGACACGGGCCGCGACGCCCCGGCGAGCGGCCCACCACAGGTGCGGGAGCACGGCGGCCATGAGCGTCCAGTAAATGAGCGCAAGGGAGGCGGTGCTCTGGGTGCCCGCGTAGGTGGTCCAGCTGAGGATGCCCGCCAGCGCCAGCACGATGGCCGTGGAGGAGTTGAGCAGGTGCGCCGCCGGGATTCCCAGCACCAGCCACATCAGGAGGAAATCGTCCAGCTCCCCCTGGATGTGCCAGGTTTGGCTGACCAGGGCGATGCATGCGCCCACACTCAGCACCCACCACGCCGCCGCCCCCTCGCGCCAGGCCCAGGAGTCGCCCCGTTTCAGGATCACCCACGCCGCCAGGGCCTGTCCGAAGAGCAGGGGGGCGAAGGCGAGGCCCGTCTTGGCCGCGCGCGGCAGGGAATCCCAGTTGTGCGCGAAGATCAGGATGACCCCCAGCCCCACACACGCCGCGCCCAGCCCCGCGAGAATCCCCATGAGCAGACTGCGGCCGAACACCTGCCCGGGCGGCCCGTA
>JAKPUV010000318.1 GCA_029554925.1 Candidatus Hydrogenedentota bacterium
AACCCGGCGGAGGACTGGCCCATGCACGCCTCGCTGGTGATCTCGGCGGGCCTGCTGCTGCACTTCGTGCAGGCGCTGCTGGCCCATCTCCGCGCCGAGGCGAAACGGAGGGCCGCGCCATGAGAACCCTTGCGCGCGCCCGGGCAGTTCGTGGCAGGAAGCCGGCTGCTCTTGGTCCCCCCTTCAGGGGGGTGGCCGCGTCTTCGCGGCCGGGGGATGTTCTTCTCTCCGGCCGGCAGTCCCCCGTCCGGAACATCCCCCGGTTCGCTCCCGCGAACCACCCCCCTGAAGGGGGGACCCGGACGGCGTGCGGAGGTGCCCAAAGGTTTGGTGCGCCGGTCATCGGACTTCTGGCCGTGCTCCTTTTCTGCGCCATGCTGGCCGCACCCGTCTTTGCGGAAACCCCGCGCTGGCCGGAGGAGACCGTGCGCCTCTTTGCCACGCTGCCGGTGCAGGAGGGCGGCCGCGTGAAGCCGCTGGACACCCTGGCGCGGTTCACGCTGCTGCGGCTCAACGGCATGCGCGTGCTGAAGGCGGAGACGCCGGAGGGCCGCCTGCGCCTCAGCGCGACGGAGTGGCTGCTGGACGTGCTGTTCCGCCCGGAGCTGGCGCGGACCTACCGGTGCTTCTCCGTGGAGACGGGCGAGGTGGTGGCGGCGCTGGGCGGTGCCGCGCACACGAAGAAGCGGGACCGCTACTCCTACGACGAGCTCGCGCCGCACCGCGACAAACTCATGGAACTGGCGCGAAAGTACGCGGAGACACCCGCCGAAAAGCGGGGCTGGATGGAGGGCCAGATCGTCTCGCTGGGCGAGGCGGTGGTCCTGTTCGAGAATCTCGCGGGGGCCCTCGACGCGGTGCGGCGCGCGCACCGTTTCCCCGCGGACTCCGTGTTTGCGGTGGCGTTCCCCGAAGCCGATGGCGTGCCGCTGAGCGTCGTGCTGAAGCGGATGCCCGGCGTGCTCGGGGACATGCAGGCGCGGCGCGCGGAGATGTCAGAGGAGGAGGCGCGCAGGACCGCCACCGAGGCGGGGACCTTCTTCGACGCGCTGGAGACGGACCTGGCCGGCGCGTGGAATCTGGCGCTGTTCCCCCCGGAGGACCCGGAGGTGTCCGCGTGGCGCAGCCTGGCCGAGGTGGCCGCCGCCGCCTTTCAGACGGACGGCCCACCCTACCGGGAGGACCCGCTCCTGCCGCTGCTGGAGAAGCTGGCGGCGGCGGCCCCGGCGTCCGCGGATTTCGCGGCGGCGGCGCGGGCCTTCCAGACGGCGGCGGTGGCGCGGGCCGAAGCGCGCGGCGAATACCGCCGGGTGCCGCTGGAGCATTTCTTCTACCGGACGCAGTTCCTCTTCTACAGCCAGTGGCTTTTCGTGCTGGCGTTTCTGGCGTGGGCGCTGACCTGGGCCGCGCCGGGCAGCGGGTGGATGCGGCGCGGGGCGCTGCTTTCGCTGCTGCCGCCGCTGGCGCTGCTGGCGGCGGGCATCGCGCTGCGCTGCGTCATCCGGGGCCGCCCGCCCGTGACCACGCTCTACGAGACCGTGCTCTTCACGGCCTTTGTGGCGGTGGGCACCGCCCTCGTGGTGGAGCTGGTGAACCGCCAGCGCATCGCGGGCACGCTGGGCGCGCTCGCCGGCGCGGCGGGCCTCTTCTTCGCCTACCGCTACGAGGCGCGCGAGGCGGTGGACACCATGCCCGCCGTGGTGGCGGTGCTCGACACGAACTTCTGGCTGGCGACCCATGTGACGACCATCGTGGCGGGCTACGGCGCGGGGCTCTTCGCCGCGCTGCTGGCCCATGTGTGGATCCTGGGGAAGCTGCTGCGCCTGCGGCGCAATGACGCCGCGTTCTACACCGCCGTGTCGCGCGCGGTCTACGGCGTGCTCTGCTTCTGCCTGCTCTTCTCCGTCATCGGCACCGTGCTTGGCGGTGTGTGGGCCGCCCAGAGCTGGGGCCGGTTCTGGGGCTGGGACCCCAAGGAGAACGGCGCCCTCATGATCGTGCTGTGGGGCCTCGTGCTGCTCCACGCGCGCAAGGGCGGCCACCTCCGCGACCGCGGCATGGCGGCGGGCGCGGTGCTCATGGGGATGATCGTCGTCTTCTCGTGGTGGGGGGTGAACGCCCTCGGTGTGGGCCTCCACAGCTACGGGTTCACCCAGGGCATCTGGCGCAACCTGTTCCTCTTCTGGGGCGCGCAGGGGCTGGTCGCGCTCGCCGCGCTCGCGCCCTGGACGGCGGGTCCGGGGCCAACGAAGCAATCCTGACCGGCGCCCCGGTCCGACAGGTCTGACAAGTCTGACAGGTCAGACGGGTCTGACGCTGCCTGGGGCACACCCGGGGGAGCGGGCCGCATTTTGTCTCAGCACATACCCCCGGTTGACCCTCGGCTGTCGGGCGCGCGTGTTGAAGCCGTGCGCGCGTCTGCGATACCCTGCAACAGACGCGCCCGTCATGGGGACCGGCGCGCATGGGAGGACTGCCCGATGCAGCAAGACGCACCCGTGATGCTGCTGGTCACAAAGCACGCCCTGAACATCTTCGGGCTTCTCACGGTGTTGGCGGGCGCGGTTGCCGTGGTGATCGGCCCAAAGCACCCCCTTGAGACGCTGCTTGCCGGGTTGGGAATGCTTCTCGCCGGGTCGCTGCTGCATCTGGCCACAGTGCTGACGCTGGCGTCGGAGGCGTATCTGCGGCAGAAGACGGCGGCCCTGGACCGCGGCGCCGCCAACGACTGAGCCCGCCTGCGCGTTGCATTCGCGGGGCGGAAAACGGATGGAATGTCCGGGGGACCGGGCATGTTGGGAAAGGGGGGCGCTTCAGGGAGGCACTTGGAGAACGTGCTGTGAAGAGGTTGACCCCGTGATGGCGGGCGAAGACAGCGGCGTCGGCGCGGCGCAAGGGAAAGGCCTGCGTGTCTGGCCGGCGGTGGCGGTTGTGGCGGCGCAACATGCCGTTGCATACGGGTTCCTGCGTTTTGGCGCGGCCCCGATCGGGGGGGCCGCCGGACTGGTGGTGGTGCCGCTTGTTGCCCTGCTGCTGCTGGCCGGATGGTGGCTCTTCGCCAGCCGCGCCGCCTTTTGGGAGCGGGCGGTGTTTGCGTCGGCGTTCACGGCGGCGGTGTTCTGCGTGGCGGCGGCGCGTCCAACCACGGCGAACGACCTGATGATTCTGGCGTACGCGCTGCCTGTCCTGATGACCGGCGCCGTGGCGCTTCTGGCGGCGACAGGCCGGTGCGGGCATCTTCTCCGGGGGGGGGTGCTGCTGGGGTTTCTGCTGGCGTGCGCGGCGGTGTTCTGCGCCCTGCGGGTCGATGCCGTGGGGGGGAATCTGGTTCCCTATGTGTCCTGGCGGTGGCGGCCGTCCGGGGAGCAGCGGTCGGGCGCGCTGCCGGCGCCCGGCGCGCGGCGCGCGGTCGAAGTGCCCGCAGAGGCGGGCCCGGGGGACTGGCCGGGTTTCCGGGGGGCCGCGCGGGATGGATGCGTGCAAGGCGCGCGCTTTTCGGCGGACTGGACCGCGCCGCCCCGCGAATTGTGGCGGAGGGAGGTCGGGCCGGCCTATTCCTCCTTTGCCGCCATGGGCGATTATGTGTTTACCCAGGAGCAGCGCGGGGCGGAGGAGCTGGTCACCTGCTACGCCGCGGCCACGGGCGAGAAGGCGTGGGAGAACCGGGTGGACGCCCGTTATGAGGACGACATGGGCGTGGGCCCCCGCTCCACGCCCACCTTTTCGGGGGGGCGGCTCTTCACCCTCGGCGGCACGGGCATCCTCCAGTGCCTGGACGCCTCGACGGGGGAGGCCGTCTGGACGCGGAACGTGCCGGAGGACGCGGGGGTGCCGGTGGCGGACTATGGATTCACCAGCTCGCCCCTGGTGGAGGGGGACCGGGTGGTGGTGCCCTCCAACGGCGGGGACGGCGCGGCCGTCCTGGCGTATGACCGCGCCACGGGGGAGCCGGTCTGGCGCGGGGGGCGCAAGTCGCCGGTGTACAGTTCGCCGCATCCCGCCGGAATCGCCGGGGTCGCGCAGGTGCTGGTCTCCAGCGATTTCGGGGTGCAGTCCCTCGCGCCGGACACGGGCGCGCTGCTGTGGGAGCATGCCTGGGAGGCGCGCACCACCCCGCGCTGCGTCCAGCCGCTGGTGCTGGACGGCGGCCGGGTGATGATCGGCTCGCCCGGGTTCACCGGGTCGCGGATGATCCGCGTGGAGAAGCCGGAGGGCGCCCCCGGGTGGGTGGTGTCCGAGGTGTGGACCAACCGCAAGTTCCGGCCCTATTTCAACGACCGGGTGACCCACGGCGGCCACTGCTACGGATTCGACGGGAACCAACTGGTCTGCGTGGACCTGGAAACGGGGGCCGTGGTGTGGGAGGGGGACAAGTACGGGGGGCAGCTGCTGCTCCTCGCCGACATGGGCATGCTGCTTGTGCTCAGCGAGCGGGGCCAGGTGGCGCTGGTGCCGGCGACGCCGGCGGGGTTCTCCGAGACGGCCCGCTTCAAGGCGCTTTCCGGCCGGACCAGCAACCACCCCGTCGTGGCGCATGGAAGGCTCTTTGTCCGCAACAACGGGGAGGCCGCCTGCTACGAGCTGCCCCCGGCTTCCTGACGCGGGGCGGGTGAAAAGGCGGCGTCCGGCGCGCTAGAATGTGCGCGGAGGGGGGAAGACCGGAGAGGTTCATGCGAAACGCGAAGACGATGTCGCGCCGGGGTTTTCTGGGCCGGGGCGCGGCGGCGGGCGTGCTGGCGGGGTTTCCCGCCATTGTTCCCGCGTCGGCCCTGGGGCGCGACGGCCACACCGCCCCGAGCGAGCGGATTGTGGTCGGGGCCGTCGGCGTGGGGGAGCAGGGCATGGACCTCCTCTCGCAGGTCACGTCCTGCAAAGGCGCCCAGCTGGTGGCGGTGTGCGACGTCAACCGGGACCATCTGGCGACCGCGGCCGCTTTCGTCAACGGCGCGTACGGCGGCACGGGCTGCGCCACCCATGTCCGCCACGAGGAGCTGACGGGCCGCGATGACATTGACGCCGTGCTCATAGCGTCCTGCGACCACTGGCACGTCCTGCACGCCCTGGCGGCGGTCCGCTCGGGCAAGGGCGTCTATGTCGAGAAGCCCCTCGGGCTGACGGTGGCGGAGGACAAGGCGCTTCGCGACGAGGTGGTCCGGCGCGGCGTCGCGTTTCAGTTCGGGACCATGCAGCGGTCGGAGGGGGAGTTCCGGCGGGCCTGCGAGCTCGTGCGCAACGGCGTTATCGGCAAGCTCCACACGGTGTATGTGTGGTGCCCGCAGGGCATGGACCACGGGCCGGCGCCGGAGGTCCCCGTTCCCGCCGCGCTGGACTACGACCGGTGGCTGGGGCCCGCGCCCTTCAAGCCCTACACCGAGGGCCGCGAGAGGAACCTGTGTTGGTTCTTCATGTCCGACTACTCCCTGGGCTTCATCGCGGGCTGGGGCATCCATCCGATGGACATCGCGTTCTGGGGGGCGGGGGAAATGATGCACACCCCGTGCTGGTTCGAGGGGGTGGGGCGGATCCCCGCCGCCGGGCTGTGCGACACGGTCATGGAATGGAAGGTGTTCTGCACCTATGACAGCGGGCTGCTCGTGGACTACCGCTCCATGCCCGCCCCGCACGACTGGATCCGGCGCTTCGACGCGGACGTTGGCCTGGGCATGTTCAACCACGGCACGGCTTTCGTCGGCGAGGACGGATGGATCCAGGTGAACCGCCTCAAGATCACCGCGTCCTCCCCCGACCTGCTCGCGGCGGCGCCGACTGAGGGCGGGGTCAGGCTGCACGCCAGCGGGAGCCACATGGAAGACTTCATTGAGAGCGTGCGGACGGGACGGCCCACCGTGAGCCCCATTGAGGACGCGCTGCGGGCGGACTGCTTCTGCCACGCCTGTGACCTATCAATCCGTCTGGGGAAGCGCCTCCGCTGGGATCCGGCCGGGGAGACCTTTGTGGACGCGCCGGACGCCGCGGCGCGCCTGGAGCGGCCCATGCGGGCGCCCTGGACGCTAGCCTGAGCCGCCGTCGGGGGGGCGTCGGAGCGGCGCGCCGAGCGCGCGGAACACGCCCGCCAGCATCCGCCGGAGCGCCGCCTCGCCCTTGAGCTCGCAGTGTCCCGAGAGCGCGCGGGCCAGCGAGAGCCCGAGTTCCACGGGGTGGAACAGCGCCTTTTCGGCGAGCCACCGCAGATACAGGCGCCGGCGCGCCCGCCGGAGGGCGGGGTAGTCTCTCCGCCAGGCGGGGCTCCAGTTGAGGTCTTCGTAGCGGGCCCACCCCGTCGCCCCGCCGAACGCCTCCGCCCCCGGCAGGGGGGTCCAGATGAAGACGCTGATCTCGTCCAGGCCGCGCCGCGTCAGCGCGGCGGCCAGGCCGCGGGTCATGCGCCGGTCCTCCTCCGTCTCCCCCTCGAATCCGAGGATGAAAAAGGCGCCCACGCGGATGCCCAGGCGCCGCGCGCAGGACGCGATGCGCAGCAGCCGCGCGGTGTCCAGGGGCTTTCCCATGCGCTCGCGGACGCGTTCGGACCCGCTTTCGGGGGCGAGGCACATGTACACCAGCCCGGCCGCGCGGAGCGCGGCCAGCGTCTCCTCGTCCAGGCTTTCCAGCCGGACACCGGAGGGGAGGTGAATCCGGACCTTGAGCCCGCGGGCGATGATTTCCTCCGCCAGCCCGCGGGCGATGTCTCGCCGCGTGCCGAAGGCCTCGTCCTGGATGATGATGTCCTCGACCCCGTGCCGGCGCGCGAAAAACTCGATCTCGTCCGCGATGTGCCGGGGCGACCGTGTGCGCCACTGGCGTCCCAGGAGCCGGGGGGTGGTGCAGAACCGGCAGTTGAAGGGGCAGCCCCGGGAGGTGGTGATGGCGATATAGCGGCCGCGCACGGGGGCGTGGGACATGCCCAGGGCCCAGTAGTTCTCCAGGGGGAGCAGGTCGGCGGCGGCGAACCCGCAGGCGTCCAGATCCTCCTCCCGCAGGGCCGGGGTTGGCGGGGCGCCCGCGCACGCGAGGCCGGGGATGCGGTCCGTGTCGTCCACGCCGTCGCGCAGCGAGCGCGCCAGATGCAGGAGCGGGGCCTCGCCCTCGCCGACGGCGACGTAGTCGTATCCCCCGGCGAGGAACTCGCCCCACACCGCGCTGGGGTGGTGGCCCCCGGCGACAAGGGGGACGCCCGGCCTGGCCGCCCGGATTTTGGCGGCGAGGCGCAGGGCAAAGTGGTGGGACATGCCCGAGTGCACCGACACACCCACCAGGCGCGCGTCGCCGAGGCGCGCCACGATCTCGTCCTCCGTGAGGCCCACGGCGCTCAACTGCCCGTCCAATCGGTAATGCCGTGCGGGGGCCAGGCCGAACCCGTCCAGAATGGAGACCTCGACGCCCCGGGCGCGCAGGTGTCCGGCCAGATACATCACGCCGGTGGGCATGAAGGGGATGTCGCCGAAGGGGTCGCCGGTGCGGTGGACGATGGGCAGATTGATGAGGCAGACCCCGAAGCCCATGCGCCCTACCCTTTCTTGACGCCCACCCACACCTGGCGGGGGTGGAGCCATTCCGGGGCCAGCAGGCCGAAAGCCCGGAGATACGCGTCCAGCAGGCGCCTGCGCAGCCCCGACGCGTCGGTGACCAGCTGGCAGACGCCGGACCAGTGCCGGGTGTCGAAGCGGGCCTCGGCGAGGGTGCGGAGCCGCCGGGGGCGGCAGAGTCCCAGGGCGCGCCGTTCCTCCCGGGGCAGGGCGTGTACGAGCAGCATGGCGGGGTTCAGGACGTTGGGCTCGAAGACCAGGAGGCGGCCCCCGGGCCTGAGCACGCGGTGGGCCTCCGCGAGGACGGCCGCGGGGCGGTCCACATGGTGCAGGACGTCCAGGGCGACCACGGCATCGAAGGCGCCGTCGGGAAACGGCAGGGCGGCGGCGTCGGCCACGGCGCACGCGATGCCTGCCAGGCCCCGCCCGGCGCAGTAGTCGCGGGCGACGCGGATCATGTCGGCGGAGGCGTCCACGGCGGCCACGCTCCCGGCGTGCCGGGCGAGGGTGTCCAGATAGACGCCGGTGCCCGCGCCGATGTCGAGGAGGCGCGGCGGGGCGCCCCCGTCGGAGATCAGGCGGAAGAGGCCGTCGTACAGGGCGCGGACGCGGGGGGAGGCGTTCAGGCGGACGGGGTCGAAGCGGTCCAGGTAGCCGCACCGGGCGAGGCGGGTGCGCCGCGGGTCGCGGACGACGCCGCGGTAGTGGTCCGGGTCCGGGGTCACGGGGCCGTGCCCTTGAAGAAGCGGTCCTCGGCCTCGTAGTGCCCGCCGTCGCGGTGGCGTCCGGCCCGGTGGTCCTCCAGGAAGAGGTCGGCGGCCCGGAGGGAGGCCGCGATGGAGTGGTCCATGTTGTTGTACCAGAACCGGGCGGTGCGGCCGAGCATGCTGAGGTTCGGCCATTTTCCGTGCACCCAGTCGAGCATGCCCTGGAGTTTGCGGCGGTAGTTGAGCACATAGACCGGGTAGGTGTCGCGGATCCACTCGACGTGGTAGCTGTCCACGGAGTCCAGGGAGTCGAGCAGGCGCGCCTTCAGGAGGAAGGTCTCGACGACGCAGTCCCACCGGGCGGGGTCCCGCCACAGGGAGGAGCCCTCGGGGCAGGACATCTCGACGCAGAGGGCCTCCCGGCCGGCGGGCGTGTTGGAGGGGCTGAAGTTCCGCGGGAGGCAGATTCGGCTGATCTTCATGTCGCGCTCGCCGAAATAGCACCACTGGAAGTCGCGCCCGGCGCGGTGGCCCGTGACATAGTTGAAGAGGACCGTCGAGATGAAGTGCAGGCGCGGCACCGCCTCGGGCGCGTCGCCCAGGGTGCGCAGGGACTGGAGGTTGCCGGTCCAGAAGACATGGTCCGCGGGGATTTCCGCGCCCTGCCGCGTCACGACGCCGGTGACGGCGCCCCCGGCGGTCAGGAAGCGCTCGGGCTCGTCGGAGAGGAGGATCCGGCCGCCGTGCCGGAGGATGTCGGCGGCGAGAAGCTCCGCGAAGGAGCCGATCCCCCCGGTCTCCGGATAGATGAACTCGGTGGTTCCCGCCGGGGGGAACAGGGTGGAGCGGATGACGCCGCCGATGGAGGAGCTGTCGAAGCGCCGGTCTATGGTGGCCCGGTCAATGCCGGTGATGGCCCAGTCGCGGTGCAGGTTTGCGCACTCGTAGTCCAGAAAGCGCTCGGTGTAGGGCTGGAAGAAGATCTTGTACAGGGTGCGCCCGTATTTTTCGACGATGTAGTCCTCGAGCGACTCGGTCCGGGCCTTCCGGGGGCGGAGCAGGTCGCAGGCGGCGGCGGCCAGAAACTGCGGGGGCAGCGCGAGCACGCTCTTCCAGTTGAGGGGCCAGGGAAGGTACTGGTCGAAAAGGAAGAGCTCGCTGTTGCGCCGGATGCGCAGGGAGTTGTCGCCCAGGACCTCGTTCACAAACGCCAGGACGGCGGGGTCTTCCGTGTGGAACCGGTGCGGGCCGATGTCGAAGGTGGCCCCGTTCGCGTAGGAGAAGCTGCGCGCCAGGCCGCCCACGGCGTCCTCCCGCTCGACCAGGACGGCCCTGACCCCCTCCCGGCACAGTCGGCGGGCGAGAGTCAATCCGGCCAGCCCGGCGCCGACAATCACGACATCCATGCTCTTCCTCCGGCAGTCCAGAACAGGGGCCCCCCGCACATCCGGGCCTCCGCGCGTCCCCTGGTCATCATAGCACACTGGGTGGCGGGGGGCATGCCGCGGGGCGGCCTACCAGAAATACCGGATGCTTTCCCACGCGGCGCGGGCAAGGGTGAGCGGATTCCTGGGGATGGCGTTGCGGAACACGCGGGTGGCCATGTTGAAGAGGGTGAAGGCGTGGCCGAGTCTCCGGGCGAGGGGGAGGGGGACGGGCAGCAGGATCATTCTGCGGATCACCGGCGTCATGAAGCGGGGAAGGATGCAGTACATGGGGCCGAAGCAGGCGATCCGGGAGAGGATTCCCTTGTCGCGCTCGGAATGGGTGGTCAGGGGGCTTTCCCCCGAGAACCGTTTCAGCAGGTCGTCGCCCGGATGGAGGAAGCCGTTCTCCAGGGCGTATTCGGCGAGCTTGGTCCCCCGGGAGGGGAAGCAGACGCTGAAGGTGGGCACGGTGGGCCGCAGGCTGCGGGTGAACTCCAGCGACTCGAAGTCGTCCTCCAGCGTGGTGCCGGGGATGCCGACCATGGTGTTGCTGTAGATGCGCAGGCCGTTTCTGTGCGCGAGGTCGAAGGCGCGCCGCATCTCGTCGTCGGAGAGGTTGCGGCCGAGGATGCCGTTGCGGACACGCTCGGAGCCCGCCTCAATGGACATGGCCACGGTGTAGCAGCCGGCCTTTTTCAGGAGCCGGGCGGTCTCCTCGGTGAAGGTGTTCGCCCGCATGAGGCAGTAGAAGGGGACGCCGATGCGTTTGGGGTACTTTTCGGCGAACTCCTCCAGCCAGGCGTCGGCGCGGAAGGAGAAGGTGTCGTGGAACAGGCGGATGAACCCGAGGGGGGGGTACTTGTCGCGCACCTCCTCGATCTCCGCGAGGATGTTCTCGACGGAGCGGCGGCGGAGCACGGAGCCGCATCCGGCGAAGGCCCGGTTGTAGGCGTCGTTGTAGCAGAAGGAGCAGGAGTAGGGGCAGCCGCGCCCGGTGAGGAAGGAGCGCAGCCCCGTCGGCTGGAGGAAGGGCACGGCCTTGAAATACAGTTCCCGGTCGGGGAACGGGAGCCCGTCGAGCTCGTCGCTGTTCAGCCGCTCCCGGAGGGGGGCGCCGGCGCTGGTCAGGGCGATGTTCGGGATGCCCTCCAGGGGCTCGTTCCTTTCCAGCCGCGCCAGCAGGGCGGGCAGGGCCCGCTCCCCGTCGCCCTGGCAGATGGCGTCCAGCCCCATCTCGTCCAGCACCTGGGGCGCAAAGGTGGGGTGGGGGCCGCCCATGATGCGGAACACGCGCCTCCCCGAGGCGGCGCAGTGGGCCTGAAGGGCCTGGTCGGCCCGCTTGAAGTCGTCCACCTCGCTGCCGATGACGCTGTACGCGACGACATCCGGCTGGAAGGCGCGGGCGCGGGCGGCCAGGTTCTCCTTTGCCAGAAGGGTGAGGCCGACCTCGTGGTTGTGCCGGCGGCAGAGGGCGATGAGCATCATGACCCCCTGCGGCTCGATGGCGTGGGGGACGTTGAGCACGAAGAGGATTTTCATGGGGCCAGTATACTGGCCCGCCGTCGGGAGGGTCAACGGCCCCGCGGCGATTGACAGTGAACGGGGCGCAACGTATACTTTCCCCGCCGCCGGCAGTCCGG
>JAKPUV010000324.1 GCA_029554925.1 Candidatus Hydrogenedentota bacterium
GCGGAGCTGGGCCCTCATCCAGTCCGTCTGGATCGTCCGCCCCGACGGCACCGGGGCCGACGCGCTCTTCAAGCAGCATTTCCCCAACCCCTGGGCCGTCGAGGACGCGCGCTCCATTCCGGGGAGCACGAAACTCGTCGCCATCGCGGCGGGCCACCATACCCTGCCCGTCGGCCCGCTGATTATCGTGGACCACGGCCGCGGCGTGAACGAGCCGCAGGGCATCGGCATCGTCAGCCCGCACCTCATGCCGCCGGAGGGGGGCATGGACGGCGTGCCCGTGCCCGAGGGCGGCACCGACGACCCGGCGGGCTTCTACAGCACCCCCTGGGCGCTCTCGGAACAGACCTTCCTCGCCGCGTTCAGCCACAGCGAGAACCCCGGCGAGCCCGCCGGATACGGCCTGTATGTCGTGGACGTGCACGGGAACAAGGAACGGATCTACCGTGACCCGGCGCTGTCGTGCTTCGACCCCGTCCCCCTGCGGCCGCGCCCCCTCCCCACGGTGCTCCCGGAGCAGATAGACGGGGGGAAAGACTACGCGGAGTGCCACATCAAGAACGTCGCCCAGGGCAGCGAGGGCATCGCCCCGGAGGACGTGCGCTACCTCCGCGTCGCCGAGCCCGTCGGCTGGCCCTACGACAACACGCGGGGCGGCCAGCGCTACGGCGAGGACCACCGCTACGGCGGCCCCGGCGCGGAGTGGAAGAACCTCACCAACTGGACCCCCGTCCGCATCCTCGGCGACGTGCCCGTCCACCCCGACGGCAGCGCGCATTTCCGCGTGCCCGCGGACACGGCGGTGTACTTCCAGCTCCTCGACAAGGACCGCCTGGAACTGCGCCGCATGCGCTCGTTCATCAGTTTCCAGCCCGGGGAGATGCGCGGCTGCGTGGGCTGCCACGAAACCCGCGCGGGATCGCAGGTGATGCCGCCCGTGCGCTCCGGCGCGGCCCTGGCGGCGGTCCCCTCCGAAATGCTCCCCGCGCCCTGGGGGGACCGGCCCGTGAGTTTCCTGCGCGACATCCAGCCCGTGCTCGACGCGCATTGCGTCCGGTGCCACGACGGCCTCAGCCCGGCGGGCGGGCTGGACTTCTCCGGCGGTCTCACGTCCCATGACGATGAAATCCCCGGCTACGGATACAACCGCGCCTTCGAGACGATCATCTCCAGCGGGCTGGTATGTTTGTCCCCCGCGCGGGCGCAGGACGCCAGCATCACGCCGGCCCTCGCCTACGGCGCGCGGAAGAGCAGACTGTTCACCGCCCTCGACGACGCCACACACAAAGGGGAGGTCGTCCTGTCCGCCGACGAGCGCCTCCGGCTGGCCATGTGGATAGACGCCAACGCGCCCTATCACGACCGCTTTGTGAACAAGCGCCCCGCGCGCCCGGCCTACGACCCCGCCCAGGACAAGGCCCTCACCGCCGCCCTGCGCGGCCTGCATGAACGCCGCTGCGCGGCATGCCACGAGGCGGGGAAGATCACCCGCGCGGACTGGATTGACCTGGAACGCCCCGAGCGCAGCCGTTTCCTCACCGCGCCCCTCGGCGGCGCCTGCGGGAAGAAGGTCTACACCGGGCGCACGGACCCCGACTACCGGAAAGTGCGCGCCCTGGTCCGCGACGCCGCAGCCAAGGCTTGGAAAGACCCGCGCCGCGACCTCCAGTCCCTCGACCGCCCGGCCTGGACCCGGGTTATTGGACGGAAGCCTGCAGGTATTGAGCGATAGCGGGGAACCGGATTACCCGTTCACCTCGTTGATGGCCGCGGTGAGGGCGGTGATGCCTTTGGCGATGTCACCGACGCGGTCGCTGCCGGCCTCGCGCTCGAAAATGTAGCCGCCTTCAAAGTCCGCCTCGGCGAGGATGCGCACGAAGGCCACCCAATCCACCTCGCCGGTGCCGACGACCACCTCCTCGCCCCAGTCGCCCTTGACCTTTGTGCGCTTGGCGTCCTTCACGTGGACCTGGCGCACATGCGGCACCAGCGCGCGCAGCGCGTCAATCGGGTCGTCCATGTCGT
>JAKPUV010000337.1 GCA_029554925.1 Candidatus Hydrogenedentota bacterium
CCCGTGGGAACGAACCGGCGGATGGGCCGCCTTATCCAGAACCTGGCGGCGCCCGTGACGGTGGATGTGGTCTCCAACCCCGAATTTCTCCGGGAAGGGCGGGCGGTGTACGACTTCTTCAACCCCGACCGGGTGGTCATCGGAGGCGAATCTCCCCGGGCCACCGCCATTCTCCGGTCGGTGTACCGGTCGCGCCATCTGGACGAAACGCCCTTTCTCTTCTGCAGCTGGGAGACCGCGGAGCTCATCAAGTACGCCAGCAACGGTTTTTTGGCCACGAAAATCACCTTCATGAACCAGATGTCCCAGCTCGCGGAGTGCGTGGGGGCGGACGTGGCCACCCTGGCCAAGGGCCTCGGCATGGACAGCCGCATCGGCCCGCTCTTCCTCCAGGCGGGGCCGGGGTACGGGGGGTCGTGCTTTCCCAAGGACACCATCGCCCTGGTGCGAACGGGGGAGCGGTGCGGAGCGGACATGACCCTGATCCGCGAGGTCATCCGGGCCAACGAGGCCCACAAGGCCCGCATGGCGGAAAAAGTGGAGCGGCTCACGGGCCCCCTGGCGGGGCGCACCGTGGCCCTTCTTGGATTGGCCTTCAAGGCGGGCACCGACGACGTCCGGGAGTCCCCGGCGCTGGTCATCGCCGAAGAACTTCTGGGGCGTGGCGCCCGAGTGCGGGTCCACGACCCCAAGGCCATGGAAAACGCCCGAAAACAGCTGGGAGACCGGGTGGTCTACTGCGCCGACGAGTTTGAAGCCCTCACCGGCGCCCATGCGGTGGTCCTCGCCACGGAGTGGAACGAGTACCGCAACCTGGACCTGGAGCGGGCCCGGGAGCTCATGGCCGCCCCCGCCCTGGTGGATCTGCGCAACCTGGTGGAACCCTCGGAGGCCCGGGCCCTGGGCTTTGCCTACGACGGCGTGGGGTACGCGAGGTCGTAGGCGCATCACCGCCGTTCCGGCGGATGATCAAGAGTTTAATTTGTAGGGGCGAAAAACCTTTCGCCCCCC
>JAKPUV010000347.1 GCA_029554925.1 Candidatus Hydrogenedentota bacterium
TGGGGGCCGTTGAAGGAGTAGACGTAGCCGCCGCCGGTCTCCGTGGTGGCGGTCCACCGGGCGGCCTGCACCGCCCCGGAGACTTTCAGGGCCAGTTCGCACTGCGCCAGCATGCCGCCGTTGTCCGCAACCTTCCCCTCCAGGATCAGCCGCCGCAGGGTGCCGTAGGTCGAAACGTTGTTGAAGCCGTGGTCGTGGACGCCGATGTGGCTGACGTGGGGGGCCATGCGGTCCAGGGTGCCCCGGACACCGGCGTCGAGGGAGGCGCGGTCCCCCGTGGCGTCGAAGACGAGGAGGGGGCCGCCGAAAAGGAAGCCCTGGGTCCATTCGGTCCAGCCGCGGGCCGTGTATTTTCCGGCGCGGGTGAACACGGGCGCGCCCATGCCGTCCCGCCCGTCCATCCATTTGCGCGCGAGGCGCGCGCACTTCCCCTCCGCAACGGAGAGAAAACGGTCCGCAAACGGCTCCACAGCCGCGGGGGTCAAACGGGGATCCGGAACCATGCCTCAGCCCTCATGCTGTCGCCACACCGCAAGGACAGGGACATGGTACGCCACCGGGCGCGGACGCCTCAAGTCACGGCGCGGCTGAATGGCGCGTCCTACTTGCCGGGCTTCATGGCGTCGCGCGCGGCGCGGTGGAAGGCCTCCACGTCCGGGTAGGTCTTGGCGTCGCCCTCGGCCTCGAACTGCTCCAGGAGGGCGCTCTGCTTCCGCGAGAGCTTGACGGGAACCTCGACGCGCACGATGGCGACCTGGTCACCGTGGCTGTAGCCGCGCAGGTCGGGCATGCCCTTGCCGCGGATGCGGAGCTGGGTGCCGGTTTTGGCGCCGGCGGGGATTTTGACGGAGACCATGCCGTGCAGGGTGGGCACGTCCACCGACCCGCCGAGGGCGGCCTGGCCGAAGGTCACGGGCACCTCGCAGTAGACGGTGGTGCCCTTGCGGGTGAAGAGGGGGTGCTGCTCCACCTGGATGGTGATGTAGAGGTCGCCGCGGCCGCCGCCGAGGCGGCCGGCCTCGCCCTCGCCCTGGACGCGCAGGCGCTGGCCGTCGTCCACCCCGGGGGGGATGTCCACGTTCAGCTCGCGCCGCGCGCGCCGGACTCCCGCGCCGGAACAGCTGTGGCAGGGGGACGCGATGACCTGGCCGCGGCCGCTGCACACGGGGCAGGTGCGGCTGACGCTGAAGATGCCCTGCGACGCGCGGACCTGGCCGGAGCCGCCGCACTGGCGGCAGGTCTCGGGCTTGGAACCCTTGGCCGCGCCCGAGCCCCCGCAGTCCGCGCAGGGCTCCGCGCGGTTGAAGGAGAACACCTTCTTCGTGCCGTGGGCCGCCTCCATGAGGGAGACCCGCACGGCGCCCTCGAGGTCCGCTCCCCGGCGGGCGCGGTCCGCCGCGCCGCGGCGGCCCCCGCCCTGGCCGAAGAGCATGTCGAAAAGGTCCTCGAACCCGCCGCCGTCGCCGCCGAACCCGCCGAAACCGCCCCCCCCGCCGAATCCGCCGCCGCCAAAGGGCTGGCCGTCGGCGGAGCCGAACTGGTCGTACTGGGCCCGCTTGTCGGGGTTCTTCAGCACGTCATAGGCGCCGTTGATCTCCTTGAGCTTCTCCTCGGCGGCCTTGTCGCCGCCGGTCTTGTCCGGATGGTACTTGTGCGCCAGCTTGAGGTACGCCTTGCGTATCTCATCCTGGCTGGCGGTCTTCGGCACGCCCAGTATTTCGTACAAGTCCCTGGTCTTCGCCATGCTGCGTCACCGTGGGGCCGGCGGGGCCTCAGTTGTTCTTGTCGTCCCCGTCTTTCACCGTGAAGTCGGCGTCCATGGCGTCGCCCGCCGCCGCGCCCGGCTCGGGCTGGGGCGGGGCCTGCTGTCCGGCCTGGGCGTACATGGCCTCCGCCATCTTGTGGGAGACCGACGTGAGCCCGCTGAGGGCGGCCTCGATGGCGTCGGCGTCGTCGCCCTTGGCGGCCTGGCGCAGCGTCTCCAGCGCGTCCTCGACGGCCCTGCGGTCGGTGTCGGAGACCTTGTCGCCGTACTCCTTCAGGCCCTTTTCGGTCTGGTAGACCATGGCGTCGGCGTTGTTCTTCGCCTCGACCAGCCTGCGGCGCTTCTTGTCCTCGCCGGCGTGGCGCTCGGCCTCGCCGACCATGCGCTTGATCTCCTCCTCCGACAGGCCGCTGGAGGACTCGATGCGGATGGCCTGCTCCTTGCCCGTGCCGAGGTCCTTGGCGGAGACGTGGACGATGCCGTTCGCGTCGATGTCGAAGGAGACCTCGACCTGGGGCACGCCGCGCGGCGCGGGGGGGATGCCGATGAGGTCGAACTTGCCGAGGGTGCGGTTGTCCGAGGCCATCTCGCGCTCGCCCTGGAGCACGTGGATGGTCACGGCGGTCTGGCCGTCGGCGGCGGTGGAGAAGACCTGGCGCTTGGTCACCGGGATCGTCGTGTTGCGCTCGATGAGCTTGGTGCAGACGCCGCCGAGGGTCTCGATGCCCAGGGAGAGGGGCGTCACGTCGAGCAGCAGCACGTCCTTCACCTCGCCGGAGAGCACACCGCCCTGGATGGCCGCGCCGATGGCGACGACCTCGTCGGGGTTCACGCCGCGGTGGGGCTCCTTGCCGAAGATGTCCTTCACGATGCGGCCGACGGCGGGCATGCGGGTCATGCCTCCGACGAGGATGACCTCGTCCACCTGGGCCGCCGTGAGGCCGGCGTCCTCGAGGGCGCGGAAGCAGGGCTTCTTCGTGCGCTGGAGCAGGTCGTCGCAGAGCTGCTCCAGTTTGGCGCGGGTCAGCGTGTAGTTCATGTGCTTGGGGCCGCTCTGGTCCGCCGTGATGAAGGGCAGGTTGATGTCCGTGGTCATGGCGGAGGACAGCTCGCACTTGGCCTTTTCCGCCCCCTCCTTCAGGCGCTGGAGGGCCATGGGGTCCTTGCGCAGGTCGATGCCCTGGTCCTTCATGAACTCCTCGGCCAGCCAGTCGATGATGCGCTGGTCGAAGTCGTCGCCGCCCAGGTGGGTGTCGCCGTTCGTGCTGAGCACCTCGAAGCTGTCGTCGCCGATGGCGAGGATGGACACGTCGAAGGTGCCGCCGCCCAGGTCGTAGACGGCGACCTTCTCGTCGCGCTTCTTCTCGAGGCCGTAGGCCAGCGCGGCCGCGGTCGGCTCGTTGATGATGCGCAGGACCTCCAGCCCGGCGATGCGGCCGGCGTCCTTGGTGGCCTGGCGCTGCGAGTCGTTGAAGTAGGCGGGCACGGTGACCACGGCCTGCGTGACCGGGTGGCCCAGGTAGGCCTCCGCCGTCTCCTTCATCTTCTGGAGGATCATGGCGGAGATTTCGGGCGGGCGGTGGGTCCGGCCGCCGGCCTCCACCTGCACGTCGCCCGACGGGCTGGCGGACACGCGGTAGGGCACCAGCTTCTCCTCCGAGCCGACCTCGCCGTGCTGGCGGCCCATGAAGCGCTTGATGGAGAAGATGGTGTTCTGCGGGTTGGTCACCGCCTGGCGCTTGGCCACGGCGCCCACGAGGCGCTCGCCGTCCTTGGCGAAGGCCACGACGGACGGGGTGGTGCGGTTGCCCTCGGCGTTCGCGATGACGACGGGCTCGCCGCCCTCCATCACCGCCACGCAGGAGTTGGTGGTTCCCAGGTCAATGCCGATTACCTTGCTCATGTCTATCAAACTCCCTCTAGTTGTTTGTCTCTTGTGTCTCGGCGGACTCCGGTCCGGCGGGCGGCGTGTCCGCCGCCTCCGCGGGTCCGCTGCTCACGACAACCTTGGCCGGGCGGAGCACCGCGCCGTCCAGGGTGTATCCCTTCTGAAACTCCACCAGCACCGTGCCGGCGGGGCAGTCGTCCGAGGGCTGCATGGCCAGCGCCTCGTGCAGGTTCGGGTCGAAGGCCTCGCCCCTGGCCGGGATGGCGGCCACGCCGCGCGAAGCCATCAGGTCCTGCATCTGGCGCAGGACCATCCGCACGCCTTCGGCCACGCCGCCGTCGGCGGAGGCGTCCGCGTGCTCCAGGGCGCGCTCCAGGTTGTCCGCCACGGCGAGCAGGTCGCGCAGCAGGTCCTGGGCCGCCGTGCGGCGGAGCTGCTCGGCGTCGCGCGCCACGCGCTTGCGGTAGTTGTCGAACTCGGCCCGCGCGCGCAGGAGCTGGTCCTTGAACAGGACGCGCTCCTTCTCGGAGGCCTCCAGGGCGCCGGCAAGCACGGCCACGGGGTCGGGCTCCTCCGGCGGGGCGGCGCAGTCGGCGCAGGCCCCGGCGCAGTCGCAGCCGCATCCGGGATCCGCGGCGGGCCCGGGGGCGGCGCAGGTGTCCGGCACCTCCGTTTCCGGGGCGGTTTCCGGTGTCTCCAATTTGTCCTTCTCGTCCAACGTCATCTTCCTTCCCACTGTCTTTCCGCGGGCCGTTTCAGCCCGAGAGACGGGTGAGGAGCCTGCCGACCAGGCCGGCCGTGAACTCCACCACCGCCGTCAGTTTGGAATACTGCATGCGGCGGGGCCCCAGGACCCCGATCATGCCCGCCTTCTTGCCGTCCACCTCGTAGGGCGCCGCCACCAGGCCGAGGCCCTCCAGCCTGCGCCCGCCCCCGCCGAGCAGCACCGCCGGGCGCGCGCCCTCCGCGGCCGCGGCCGACCGCAGCAGGTCCAGCAGCTGTTCGCGCTCCTCCAGGAGGTTGAACACGTCGCGGGCCTGCCGCATGTCCTGGAACTCGGGCTGCTCCAGCAACTGCGAGGTGCCCTCCACGATGAGCATGCCCTGGGGGCGCCGGGGCAGCAGCTCCAGCACCTCCAGCGCGCGCTGGGCCAGCCGCCGCTGCTCGTCCAGGTACAGCCGCAGGCGCTCCTCCACGCGGACCGAAAGCTGGTCCACCGGGGCGCCGTGCAGGTGCTCGTTCATGAACCGGTTCAACTGTTCCAGTTCGGCGTCGCCCATCGGCGCGGCCACCTGGGCCATCACCGAGCGCACCCGCCCGAAATTGTCCACCACCAGCATGGCCAGCTTTGCCGGCCCCACGCGCACCAGGTCCACGCGCACCGCCACCGCCGCCGTGTCCGCCGGGGTCTCCGCGAGGCCCGCATGGTGCGACACCAGCGCCAGCAGGTGGCTTGCCCGCCGAAGCACGCCGTCGGCGTCGTCCAGGCGCTCCGTCAACTCCTCCTCGATCCGCCGCCGCTCGCGCAGGGTCAGCTCCTGCACGCGCATCAGATGGTCAATGTAGTACTGGTAGCCCGCGCCCGTGGGCACCCGGCCCGAACTGGTGTGGAGCTGCTCCAGCAGCCCCATCTCCTCCAGGTCGGCCATCACGTTGCGCACCGTGGCCGGGCTGATCTCCATGCCGAACCGCTTCACCACGGTCCGGGAGCCCACCGCCTCCGCCGTCGTGATATAGCTGTTCACCACGGCGTGCAGGATTTCCCGCTCCCGATCCGAAAGTTCCGGGTGTTTTTGCATGGCGCGGCCCGCATCCTGTTGCGCACGCCCTCCGCCCGCGCGGCAACCGTCGCCGGCGGCACGGTTTGGCACTCAGTGCGCGAGAGTGCTAACAGTCTTCAAGAGTCTACCACAGAAACGCGCCGGGGTCAAATCAGGGGGACACCCCGCAGATGACGCAGATTGTCGCAAACGGAGGAGGCGGACGGCGGAAGGCGCAGGGCGGGTCCCCGCGCCGTGGCGGCCCGCAGGCAAGCCTGTGGGAGGGAAGGCGGCAGCAAGCTGCCGCACTCCAAGGTGCGTTGCACGGAGCGGCTCTTGGGCCATGGAGAAAGTTTGTGGGGTACCACACGCGCGCGCTTCGCGCGCCTTGGAGTGCGGTGGCTTGCCGCCGCCTTTCTTCGTGCGGGCTTGCCCGCGCGGGGTTGCGGCACGACAGGTGTCCAGACGGAAACCCGCCCCGTCCAGAGAGGATCTGGGGTTGACAACCCATGCAGGATGTGCTAGTCTTCTGTTCAGGACGTGAATCCAGTGGGTGGTTCACTTTTCTGGTGCGAGACAACAAGGGAGAGCATCGTGTTCACTTGCGCAATTCACCGTTCATCCGTTGCCGTTCTTTTCCTTCTGGCAACCCTGCTCATGCTGCCCACCACTGCGGCGCGAGCCGCTGTATGGTATGTGACCCCCGACGGGGCGGGTGACGAGTCCGGGACTTCATGGGCCACGGCCTGCGGCACCCTCCAGGCGGCGGTGGACAAGGCATCCTCCGGCGATGAAATCTGGGTCAAGGCCGGATCCTATACCGGCACAAGCGCCAACGGTGTGGTCACCCTAAAATCCGGCGTGACCCTCTACGGCGGCTTCACCGGCGCGGAAACTGCCCGGGACGAGAGAAACTACACCGACAACGTCACAATTATTACCGGGGAAGACACACGCCGCTGTGTGTATGCCATCTCCGGCGGTGCCGTGGATGGCTTCACGATGACGGGGGGGAAAACGACATCTTCATCAACTGGAGGGTACAACGGCGGGGGAATGTTCGGGGGGACCGCCACTAACTGCGTGTTCACTTATAACACGGCAAGTGATGGGGCTGGGTTGTATCAAGGCACTGCCGTAAACTGTTCGTTTACTTTCAACACCGCAAGCTCTGAGGGGGGCGGCATGTACCAAGGCACGGCAACGAAAAGCATATTCAGAAATAACACAGCTCAATTCGGTGGCGGAATGTATCAAGGTACGGCCATAAATAGCTTGTTCATACTTAACAGCTCAACACATATCTGTGGAGGGCTTTATCAAAGCACCTCCGTGAATTGCACCGTGGCATACAACTCAACAGTTTACTCTGGCAGTGGTTTACATGAAGGGGTATCAACCAACTGCATCATTTGGGGGAATACGGGAGGGTCGCAAGTCTCTTCTGGCACGATTGTCACTTACAGTTGCCTTACCACAGCTCAGAGCGGCACCGGCAACATCGTGGGGGAACCCAGTTTTATCAATCCCTCGCTGGGTGATTTTCGTTTGCGGGCGGATTCCCCCTGTATTGATAAAGGCACTTCATCGGGAGCACCTCTCGTGGATTTGGTTGGCACCGTCCGCCCAAATGGCGTGGGTATTGACATGGGCGCTTATGAGTATGTGCCCTATTCTGTGTTTGTTCCCAGCGTAGAGGGGTATCCCCAGGAAGCGGCAACCACTGCCATACGGGAGGCGGACTTGACTCTGGGCGCAATAACCCAAACCTTTGACAACTCCGTTCCATCGGGCAATATCATCTCCCAAAATCCAGCAGGCGGCGCAGAGGCGGTATCCGGTTCGGCGGTGGCACTCGTAGTTTCCAAAGGGCCGTGCATTGTTCCCAATGTGACG
>JAKPUV010000258.1 GCA_029554925.1 Candidatus Hydrogenedentota bacterium
CAGGACAACGGTCCACCCCATGACGAGGAGGAGATAGACCGCGTCGAGCAGGAGAAATTTCATCCCGTGCCCCTCGCGGAAGGACAGCGGCCCTTCCTGTGGCGTCCCGTTGGTCATGCGGGAAGTATATGCACGCCGCCCGGGGGCGCGCAATGGCGGGAATCCGGCCCGAATCGCCGGATAAGGGATGGCGGTTGATTCCCCTTAGAGGAAACGCGCCTTGTGAATACGCGCTGAATGGATCCGGGGCGGCGAGCACGCCCGTTCACCCACGGAATGCGACAGAATTGGGGTGTTCTGACAAGCGATTGCCTCACTTTGTTGCTAATGAGGAAAACGTATTCTTCCGCCCCCAAGCTGCCGGTTGCTCTCTGCCAAACGTGGAAATGGCCAAAAGCGAAAGTCCTGGGCATCCCGGAGGGATGCAGGACATTAGCCGGTGGTTGAGCGCAGCGATACCACCGGACAGCAGGCCCCCTCCCATTTTTTCAAGAACCCCGGCAGGGGTTCAGGACACGTCGGTTCCCGTTGGCCCCGGAGTCCCGCACCCCTGCCGGGGTGCCAGAAAGGAAGAGGGGGCACCGGTTTCCGGTGGTATCGCTGCGCTCAACCACCGGCTAATGACCCTCACCCCTCCGGGGTGAAGAGGGAAGGACACCCGTAATCCATAGTCTCATGGACAGAATTCCCGCCCACGGCGGTCAGGGGCTCGCGATGACGTGCGTTTCCGCGTCATTGCGAACGAAGTGACGCAATCTCGTGCCCGCCACGGCTTCAGCCCGCGCCCGTCTTGTGCGGCGATCAGAAATCCGGTTGACCGGCGGGGCGGGGCGCGGTATGATGCCCCCGGACGGGGATGCCCCCCGGCCGCCGGGAGCAGGCGACATGGACATCCGACCCTTGGGTCCGCAGGAGTGCGGGGACGCCGCCGACGTGCTGGTGCGCGCGTTCCACACGTTTTCCCTCAACCAGTACCTGTTCCCCGACCCGGAGCAGCGGCGGCGCCAGCTCCGCTGGCTCTATGTGCGGGCGGCGGCCATGCACCAGCGCGTGGGGGGCGCGTTCATCGCGGGGGACGGGAGCGGCGCGGCGCTGTGGACCCCGCCGGAATACCCGCACGGCCTGCCCGTGGGCCACTATGTCCGCGCGGGGTTCCTGGCCGCCCCCTTCGGCGTGGGCTGGGAGCTGGCGGGGCGCCGGGTCCGGGCGCTGCGGGACATCGAACGCCGCCACCGCGCGGAGATTTCCGGGCCCCACTGGTCGCTGGAGGTGATCGGCGTGGACCCGGAGCGCCAGCGCACGGGGTCGGGCTCCGCCCTCATCCGGCACATCCTCGACCGCGCCGACCGCGACGGGCTCCCCGCCTATGTCATCACGCACGAGGAGAAGAACGTGGCGTACTATGAGCGCCACGGGTTCCGGCTGGTTGGCGACGCCCCCTTCGAGCCCGGCGCGCCGCCCACCTGCTCCCTGATCCGCCCTGCGCGGGCGGGGGCGTGACCGCCGGTCCAGGCGGCGCGGCAACAACGAAAGGAACGGCCATGCTTTCACCCTGTATCCGCACGATCCTGGCGGCGGCGGCCTGCGTTCTCCTGGCGGGCGCGTGCGCCGCGCAGGGGAATGCGCGTGCTGTCGGCCGCCGGCCCAACGTCCCCCCGAAATGGGCCGACCTGTGCGCGGACGTCAAGATCGTCACGGAGTCGTGGAACCGCGTGGTGGCGGTGCCCTATATCGTTTACATGCCCGAGCGGGACCGCGTGTTGATGCTGGTGAGCTGCGACTACCCGCACCAGGCCATGGTGCTCTGGAGCGACGACCGCGGGACGA
>JAKPUV010000398.1 GCA_029554925.1 Candidatus Hydrogenedentota bacterium
CAGTCCGCCGTGGGGAAGGTCACCTGCTTCGAGGAGGTGAACATCGCCATCCCCTTCCGGTCCACCGACAGCCGCATGATCACCCCGGTCCTCAAGGATGTGGCCGCCCTGCCACTTCGGGGCGTGTGCGAGGGCATGGAGGACCTCCGGGAGCGCGCGGCGAACACGGATGTGGACCTGCTTCTGCGCGAGGCGGGGGTGCGCGACACCCTGCGCCGCCTGTTTCATCTGGACCCGCGCGTTCTCTGGCGGCTGTGGGCCAACTTTCTGGGGCCGGGGCGGCTGCCCCGGGTGTCCGCGGAGGCGCGCCGCCGCTGGCGCGAAACGCCGCCGGAAAAGCGCGTCACGCCGGAGAACCTCCTGAGCGCCACGGTGCTCGTCTCCAACGTGGGCAGCACCGCGCCGCGCGGCCAGTATTTCGCCGTGCCGATGCTCGTCATCATCCAGCCGCAGACCACGGCCATCGCCCTCGGCTCCGTCGTGCGGCGGGCCGTGGTGGTCCGGGACGGCGGGGAGGAGCGGATCGCCGCTCGCAGCATCCTGCCGCTGACCATCGTGTTCGACCACCGCGTGATGGACCTGGAGCATGTGCTTCCCTTCATGGAGCGCATGAAAGAGCGCTGCCTCGACCCCGGCCCCGCGCTCGGGTGACCCCGCGCGCCGGGGCGCGGCTCAGTAGTTGTACCCCTGCTCGTTGTGCTGCGTGATGTCCAGGCCGTCCATCTCCTCCTGCGGCGTCACGCGCAGGCCGACCGTCGCGTCGAGGACCTTCAGCAGGACCACCGACACCGCGCCCGACCACGCCAGCGTGACCGCGATGCCCAGGAGCTGCGCGCCGAGCTGCGCGCCGATCCCCAGCCCGTTCGGCGTGTAGCCGCCCAGCGCCTTCGCCGCGAAGACGCCCGTCAGCACCGTGCCCAGCAGGCCGCCGACCCCGTGCACGCCGAAGGCGTCCAAAGAGTCGTCGTAGCCGAAAAACCGCTTGACCGACGTGGCGCAGACGAAGCACACGCCGCCCGCGGCGGCGCCGATGGCCAGCGCGCCCACGGGGCCCACGAAGCCCGACGCGGGCGTCACCGTGGCCAGCCCGGCCACCGCGCCGGTGCAGATGCCCAGCACGCTGGGCTTGCCGTACTTCACCCACTCGATGCCCATCCACACGCAGGCCGCCGCCGCCGCCGCCAGGTGCGTCGCCATCATCGCCATGGCGGCCGTGCCGTTCGCCGCCACCGCGCTGCCCGCGTTGAACCCGAACCAGCCCACCCACAGCATGGACGTGCCGACCACGGCCAGCGTCAGGCTGTGGGGCGCCATCTGCACCTCGGGATAGCCCTGCCGTTTCCCCAGCATCAACGCGCACACCAGCGCCGCGATCCCCGCGTTCAGGTGGACGACGATGCCGCCCGCGAAGTCCAGCACGCCCCGGTCCGCCAGAAACGCGCCCGCGCCGCCCCAGACCATGTGGGCCACGGGGAAATAGGACAGGAGGGTCCACAGGCTGGTGAACAGCAGCATGGCCGAGAACTTCATGCGCTCGGCGAACGCGCCGATGATGAGCCCCGGCGTGATGATGGCGAAGGTGAGCTGGTAGCAGAAGAAGACCGGCTCCGGGATCGTCTGCGTCCCGTAGACGCTGTCCGGCGCCAGCCCCAGGCAGAACACCCGGTCCAGTCCCCCGATGAACGCGTTCAGCGTGATTTCACCGGGCACCATGCCCGCCGTGCTGAACGACAGGCTGTACCCCGCCACCGCCCACATCACCGTGACCACGCAGGTGATGACCAGGCACTGCATCAGCACCGACAGCACGTTCTTCGTGCGCACCAGGCCGTAGAACAACGCCAGCCCCGGCAGCGTCATGAACAGCACCAGCGCCATGGACGTCAGCATCCACGCTGTGTCCCCCGAATTCACCGGGGACGCCGCCGCGTCTTCCGCCGCCGCGGACCCCGCCCATGCCACGGCCGCCCAAGCCGCCGCCAACCATCCCAGACCTCTTCCCCGCTTCCAAACTGACCGATTCATGCCGCCACTCCTTGCGTTGTTTTTCCTACGGAACTGTAGGAAGTTTTCCGGATGGATACGCGTCGGTGGCTTCGGTGAAGCGGGGTCAACGCGGACCGGCAGGGACACAACACCCCCATAACCCGGCACTTTGGCCGGGTTTTCGCCGTGTTTCCGCGGTGTTTTTCGCTCCTCATGGCCTAGCCCAGACGCTTGGTGATGGGACCAAGAAAGCATGGGCCGTGCCAAGGGGGACCGAGCAGCACCCGGAAGCCGGGGGGAAATCCG
>JAKPUV010000404.1 GCA_029554925.1 Candidatus Hydrogenedentota bacterium
GCCTCCGCCGCCCGCTTCGCGGCCTCGGGGTCGCCGAGGTAGCGGCTGGAAAGCGGCTTCAGATTCGCGTCCAGCTCGTACATGAGCGGGATGCCCGTGGGGATGTTCAGGGAGATGATGTCGGCGTCGGAGATGCCGTCGAGGTACTTCACCAGGGCGCGCAGGCTGTTGCCGTGGGCGACGATGATGACGCGCTTGCCCGCGGCCACCTGCGGCGCGATGACCTCCGTCCAGTAGGGCACGAAGCGCGCGATGGTGTCCTTGAGGCTTTCCGTGCGCGGCAGCTGCTCCTTTGTCAGGTCGGCGTAGCGGCGGTCATGGCCGGGGAAGCGCGGGTCGCTCTCCTCCAGTTCCGGCGGCGCGATGTCGAAGGCCCGGCGCCAGATCTTCACCTGCTCCTCGCCGTGCTGCGCCGCCGTCTCGGCCTTGTTCAGGCCCTGCAGCCCGCCGTAATGCCGCTCGTTCAGCCGCCAGTTGCGAACCACGGGCACCCACATCTGGTCCAGCTCGTCCATGGCGATCTGCATCGTGCGGATGGCGCGCTTCAGCACCGACGTATACACCAGGTCAAACTCGAACCCCTCCTCCTTCAGGAGTTTCCCGGCCGCGGCGGCCTCCTGGCGGCCCTGATCGCTCAGGTCCACATCCGTCCAGCCCGTGAACCGGTTGTCGAGGTTCCAAGTGCTCTGTCCATGGCGCAACAACACAACCTTGTGCATGACTCGCTCGCTCCTGTGAGGGTGGTTTTCCGTGACCGGCACGGGGGAAGCGCGGCGCCCGCCGCGTCCGCATAGAATGCCCGAAACCGCCGGAAAAAGTCAAGAAAAGCGCGGATTGACGGGTCCAATGTCACGGTTTCGCGGGCCAACCATGCCATTCCACGTCCGCCCCGGAAAACCGTTCTTCCATCACGCGCACCGCTTCCGGGTTGCTGTCCACGAGGATGCAGCGGCGTCCGAGGGCGAGGGCGGACTCCCCCAGCGTGCCGCTGCCCGCGAAACAGTCGAGGAGCAGGTCGCCGGGACGGGAATGCACGTTCACGATCCGGTCAATGACGCCCCGGGGCTTCTGCGTGGGGTAGCCGGTCTTCTCTTTGCCGTTGGGGCTGACGATGGTGTGCCACCACGTGTCCGTGGGCGTCTTTCCTTTTGCGGCCTTCTCCGGCCCCACGAGGCCGGGGGCCATGTAGGGGATGCGGTCGCAGGCGTCCAGGTGAAACTGGTAGTCCGCCGGGTCCTTCGCGTACCAGAAGATGGTGTCGTGCTTCGCGGGCCATTTGGTCTTCGACCGCGCCCCGTAGTCGTAGGCCCAGATGATCTCGTTCATAAAGGATTCGCGGCCGAAGATCAGGTCGAGGAGAATCTTGCAGTAGTGCGCCTCGCGGTAGTCAATGTGGAAGAAGAGGCTGCCGTCCGCGGCAAGCACCCGCCGCGCCTCCACCAGCCGCGGCTCCAGAAAGGCGAGATAGTCGTCGAAGAGGTCGGAATACGCCTTCGACCCCAGCTTCACCGTCCGGTAGCGCTTCCCCTGAAACCCCGTCCGGTCGCCGTCCTCGTCGCGCACCGTCGAAAGCTGTGTCCGCCGTTGCACCTTGCCCGTGTTGAACGGCGGGTCAATGTAAATCAGGTTGACCGACCCCTCCGGGAGTTCCCGGAGGACGGGGAGGTTGTCGCCATGATGGATGGTCAGGTCGGCCACGGAAAACCCTCGGTGGTTGCAGCGTGCTTCGCCCATTCTACATGGGCCTGCGGCGGCATTTCGCGCGCGGAGCGCAGCAGTCGCTTGACAACCCCGCGCCCCGGTGGCCTATGCTGGCACGCGGTGGTCAACGGAAAGGAGACGGTCATGGGTTCCTGCACACGGCGCGGGTTTCTAGCGGGGGCGGGGGCGGCGGCGGGACTGGCGGCGGCGGAGATGGGCCGGCGGACGGCGCACGCGGCGGCGCCGCCGCGAAAGAACATCCTGCTGTTTGTGGCGGACGACCTGGGGCGGAACGATGCGGGGTGCTACGGCAACGCGGCCATCAAGACGCCGGGGCTGGACCGGCTGGCGGCGTCGGGCACGCGGTTCACAAACGCCTATTGCAGTTCGCCGTCGTGCAGCCCGAGCCGGTCGGTCATCCTGACGGGGATGCACAACCACGCGAACGGCATGTACGGCCTGCAGCACGCGGAGCACCATTTCCAGTCCTTTGACAAGGTGGTGAGCCTGCCCAAACGCCTTGCGGACAGGGGGTATCGGACGGCTCTCGCAGGGAAGTACCATGTCTGGCCCAGGGAGGCCTATCCCTTTGAAGTCACCGTGCAGGGCGCGCCGACGCCCGACAAGATGGCGGAGAAGTGCCGGCCCGTGATGGAGGCGCAGGACGGCCGCCCCTTCTTCCTCTACTTCTGCACAACGGAGCCCCACCGGCCCTTCAAGCACCAACCGGAGGACCTGACGGACCCTAAGGACGTGGTGGTGCCGCCGTACCTGCCGGACACGTCCGCCTGCCGCGCGGAACTCGCCCGGTACTACGCGTCCGTGCGCCAGGCCGAC
>JAKPUV010000454.1 GCA_029554925.1 Candidatus Hydrogenedentota bacterium
GAGGCGCCCATGCGGGAGATCGTCTACGTGCTGAACGGCGCGGCGCACCTCTCGGTGCTGCTGGCGGCGCCTCCGGGCCGCAATGCCGGGCCGGGGCTGACGCTTCAGGACCTGCCGCTCCATCTGGGCCCCGCCTCGGGCCGGGGCCGCCTCCGCGCGGAGCGCTGGGAGGCGTTTGCCGGGCCGGGGATCCGGACCCTTTCCGCCAGTTTCCGTCTCTGCAACGACGCGGTGGTCACGCTTCCGGTTCCGGCGTCCCCCGCAGGGCCCGCAGCCGGGCTGGCGGTCGCCTCGGCCTACGCCTACGGCGTCGTGCCGCAGGGGCAGCCGGTGATGGAGGTGATCCTGCGCGGGGCGGACGGCGAGCGGCGGGTGGAGCTGCTCAGCGGGGTGCACACCGCGCGGGCGGACTACGACTATTTCCCCCCGGGCTCTCAGCGGCACGAGCGGGTGGTCATTGTGGAGTCGCAGGACGCGGAAAACATGGACAGCGCGGGCGCCCCCTTCCAGCGGCACCGCTATGGCGGCCGCATCACGCTGGATCCCCCCCTGCGGGAGGTGACCTCCCTGGAGTTCCGCCTGCGGGCGGCGGTGGTCGTGGACGTGTTTGAGGTGGGATTCCTGTCCGCGCCCCCGCCCGCCGACCCCGCGCCGAAGGGCGCCGCGCCGTGATCCGGCCGCTCCAGCGGGGGCTGACGGTCCTGCTTCTCGCGGCCCTGCCCCCCGCCGCATGGACCGCCGGGGGCGTGCCCGTGCCGGTGCGCCCGCCCGCGGAGATGCTGGCGCGCCCCGCCGCCCCGCTGGAAGTGGCGGCAATCACCCTGCGCGACGCGGAGGGCGCGGCGTTGACGCCGCCGCTGGTGATGGCGGAGGGCCGGGCCTATGACTGGTCCGTGGAATGGCGCGCCCCCGCCGCCGTTGCGGGGGGGGACTACCGGCTGGCGGTCACGCTGGACATCAGCGGTCCGGTGGTGGCCTCCGAAACGCCCGTCTCCTGGAACGGCCCCGTGCCCGCCGAATGCGGCGGGCGGCTGGAGATTCCCCCGGTGACCGGCAGCGGACGCGCGGCCCTGCGCGCCGTGCTGCTGCCCGCAAACGCCGCCGAAAAAGATCCGGGATGGGTGCTGGCCGTGATCCCCGTGGAGGTGACGCCGTGCCCGGCGGCGTCCCGCATCTCCCCCGACCGGATCCGGGAGGTGTTTGGGGAAGGGACGCGGCGCGTCGGGATGCGCGTGCGGCTGGGGCCGGGGGCGGCGGCGGAGCTGGCCGTGCCGGACCCGGCTGTCGCCTTTTCCCGGGTCGTGGTCGTTTCCTCCGTGGGCTGGCTCCCCCGGCAGGAGCGCCGGCGCGCCGGACAGGCCGTGGCGGCGGTGTCGGCGGTGCCGGTGGACGGCGCGGAAGAGGTGTTTCCCCTGCGGCTGGGCCGCGAGACCCTGCAAACCGACCATGCCGCCTTCGCCCGTGAGAAGTCGTTGGAGAAGGCGACCGTACCCGTGTTCGACACTTGGACTGCGGGGGACGGCGGACACCGCCGCAACTACGCGGCGGAGTTCCGGCTGAGCCGGCCCCGGTGCCTGTCACAGGTACGGATTTCGCATGCCGGGGAGTCCGGCGTACTGCTTGTGGACGAGGTGATCCTGCTGCCCTGAGCTTCTCCGGGGCGGAAAACTGCGGAAATGTGCTATCATGGGGCGGCTTTAGTCAACAGAGAGCCGCGAAGAGAGAAAGGATTCTGAGATGACGAAAGGATGGACGGTAAAGATGTTGGGGACGGGCCTTGCCCTGGTGCTGATGTTCGGCCTGGCCGCCTGCGGTTCGGGCGGGTCGGCCCAGCCGGAGGCGGCAAAAGCCGCCGCCCCCGCCGCGAAGCCGGCGGAAAAGGCCGCAGCCAAGGCCCCCGCAAAGCCCACCGCAGAGGCCGCCAAAAAGGCTTCGTCCCTAAAGGACGCGAAGAAGAAGCCCGGTCCCCAGGCCGGCAAGACGGCCAAGGCGCCCGCCGTGCAGCGCGCGCCGATGAACCTGGTCGGCAATGGCGCCTTCACCTCCTGGATGAAGGACGGGCGCCCGAAGGGATGGCGGGGTTCCGCCTCCGCGGCGGGCAAGGCCCAGGGACAGAAGCCGGGATCGGCGGCCCTGCAGCTCAAGCCGTCCAAGGGGGACAGCACCCTCTCGTGCCCGGTGAAGGGCGCGCTGGCGGGAAAGAAGCTTGACCTGGCCGTGACCGCGCGGGTGCAGGACGCGAACGCGCTGGGCATGGCGGTGGACTACAAGACCGCGGCCGGCCCGAAGACGGAGTTCTGGTATTTCGGCAAGTCCCCCTCCTGGAAGAAGGAGACGAAGACGGTGGCGCTTCCGGCGGACACGGTGGCGGATTCCGTGTCGGTGCGGCTCGTGCTGCGCAAGAGCGACAAGCCCGCCGAGATCGCGGCGGTGTCCCTGACACCGGCCTCCTGACCCCGCGGGAAATGACGGACCCTTATTCCCGTGGAACGGCGGGGCAGCCCCCCTGTTCCACGGGTTCTTTCTTGGGAGTGCGGCGGAATGCCGGATGCCAGGCTTGAAACACCGGGGGAACGCGCCCCCCTGCGGGTGGCCTACATGGCCCCGCAGATCGGCGTGCTGTCCGCCACCTTCGTCTACCGCGACGTGGAGGGACTCCGCGCGCGCGGGGCCGAGGTGTCCCTGTTCTCCCTGCGGCGGCCCCGGCAGGCGGTGACCTCCGCCGAGGCGGACGGATTCATCCGCGAGACCTGCTATCTCTATGACCTGGGCGCGGGCGCCGTGCTGCGGGCGGCGGCGCGCCGGCTGCTGCGGTGTCCCGGGCGCTTCCTGCGGGGGGCGGGTCTGGCGGTCCGCGACGCCCTGCTGGCCCGCACGGCCGCGCTTTCCGACCGGCCCAAGCTGCTTTGGCATTTTCTCGCGGGCTGCCTGCTCGCAGAGCGGGTGGAGCGGGCGGGGGCGCGCCACATCCACTGCAATTTCGCGCACGCCCCGGCGGCGGTCACGATGTACGCCGCCCTCCTGGCAGACGTGCCGTACAGCTTCCTGTGCCACGCCCACGACATCTTTGTGCACGGCGTCGCCCTGCGCGAGAAGACGGCCCGCGCGGCCTTCGGCATGTGCAGTTCCAACTACAATGTCCGCTTTCTGGTGGAGGAGATGGGCTGCGACCCCGCCAAACTGGACGTCATGCGGACGGGCGTGGACCTGAAGGCCTTTCCCCTGCGCGCGGAAAAGCCCTTCTCCGCCCCCTTCCAGGTGCTGTCGGTGGGGCGGCTGGTGGACAAGAAGGGCTTTGACCTCCTGATCACCGCCGCCGCCGAACTGGTCCGCGGGGGGCGTGATCTGCGGGTGACCATCGTCGGCGGGGGGCCCGCCGAGGCGGCATTGCGCGCACAAGCCGGGGATCCGGCCCTCGGGGGGCGCGTGACCCTGACGGGGCCCCTGCCCCAGGAGGAGGTGCGCCGGCATTTCGCGGCGGCCGACGCCTTTGCCCTCCCCTGCCGCCAGGCAAGGGACCGCGACATGGACGGCACGCCCATCGTGCTGATCGAGGCCATGGCCCTGGGGGTGCCGGTGGTGAGCACCGCCGTCTCGGGCAATCCGGAACTGATCGAGGACGGTGTGTCCGGGATGCTGACCGCCCCGGAGGACGCCGCCGCCGTTGCGGAGGC
>JAKPUV010000467.1 GCA_029554925.1 Candidatus Hydrogenedentota bacterium
CCCTCCGACGCGCCCTCGATGATGCCCGGAATGTCCGCGATGGTCATCACCCGGTGGTCGGACAGCTCCACCACGCCGAGGTTCGGCGACAGGGTGGTGAAGGGATAGTCGGCGATTTTCGGGCGCGCCGCGGAGACCACGGAGAGCAGGGTGGACTTGCCCGCGTTGGGCAGGCCGACCAGGCCGACGTCGGCGATCAGCTTCAGCTCCAGCAGGTACTCCCGTTTCTCCCCCGGGGCGCCCTTCTCGGCGAAGTGGGGCGCGCGGTTGGTGGGCGTGGCGAAGCGGGCGTTGCCCCGGCCGCCGCCGCCGCCGCGGGCCGCCAGAAACTGCTGCCCCTCCTCCGTCAGGTCGGCCAGGACATCCCCCGTCTCCAGGTCGCGCACCACGGTGCCGCAGGGCACCTGCACATGGATGTCCTCGCCCTTCTTGCCGTGGCGGTCCTTCCCCTGGCCGTGGCCGCCGCTGTTGCCCACCCAGTGCGAGTGGTAGCGGAGGTCCAGCAGCGTGTTGAGCCGTCCGGTCGCGGTGAACCAGACATTGCCGCCGTCGCCGCCGTCGCCGCCGTTGGGGCCGCCCAGGGGCACGAAGGCCTCCCGGCGGAAACTGCAGCAGCCGTTTCCGCCGTTGCCCGCGAAAGCCCTGACTTTAACCTGGTCGACAAACACCCGGGGGAGCCTTTCCCGCCCGCAGGGGGCGGCTTCAAAAGAAGGACACCCTCAAGGGGCTGAGGGTGTCCGGAAACGTCTTCACTTCCCAAACGACACGGGGCGCGCCCCGCGCCCGGTCACTCGGCTGCGGGGACGATGTCCACGCACTGGCGGCCCTTCTTGAAGAAGCGGAACCGCACGACGCCGTCGGCCGTGGCGAAAAGGGTGTGGTCCTTGCCCAGACCGCAGTTCTCGCCGGGGTGGACGCGCGTGCCGCGCTGCCGGATGATGATGTTGCCCGCGACGACCTTCTGGCCGCCGTATTTCTTGACCCCGAGCCGCTGCGCGTTGCTGTCGCGGCCGTTTCGGGAGCTTCCGCCCGCCTTCTTGTGTGCCATGTCGTCTCTCCTTTACCGCTGGATTTTCTGGATGAGCAGCTCGGTGTACATCTGGCGGTGGCCCTGCGTGCGCTCGTAGCCTTTCCGCTTCTTGTACTTGTACACGCGGATCTTCTTGGCCAGGCCGTGGCCCGCCACCTGCGCGACCACCTTCGCGGAGGCCAGCGCGTCCGCGCCGGCCGTGACGGCGCCGGCGTCGGCGACCAGCGTCACCTCGTCCAGCTCCACCAGGTCGCCCACGGGCTTGTCAATCTTCTCCACGCGGATGAGGTCGCCCTCGTCCACCTTGTACTGTTTTCCGCCGGTCTTCACCACTGCATACATGGTTCGTGTCTCCGCTTGTCATTTCACCGCGGCCGCCCCCAGGGGGACCGCGCAAAGGCCGCTATTCCGTCCGCCGGGCGTGCGCCGCGGCATGCTGCGCCGCCGCCCAGGCCAGCGCCTCCATCTTCAGCTCGTACACCGCCGACAACGACGCCAACCAGCTCGAGCGCGGGTTGTCCGGCGACGGCCGGTTCGCTGTGATCGCCGTCAGCTCGCCAAACGCGCCCCGCGCGTGGATCTCGTGCGAGTTCGTCGTCGCCGCCGGATCCGCGATCACCCGCACCGTCGTCCGCTCGGGGCCGATCCCCGCCAGACTCAGCGCCGCCGCCACATTCACATTCGCCGGAAACGCCCGCACCGCGTCCAGGGCGCTGCCCTCGAACACGACGTGGGGCTCCGTGAGCCCGTCCAGCGTGATGCCGCGCTCCACCAGGTAGGGCGCGCCCGCCAGACCGCGCGGCGGTTTCCGCGTCGTCAGCGTCACCTCGTCCACCCCCGCCTGCATCGCCGCCCGGATCCCGTCCAGCCCGCAGATCGCGCCCGACGGCATCCGCACGATGATGTTCGCGTCCCGCGCGTCCTCCAGCACCTCCAGGTTCAGCATCAGCCCGGACACGCTCATGACCAGGCAGTTGCGCCGGTGCTTCGCGGACAGGCGCACCACGTCCGGAACCGCCGCCGCCACGGCGCTCTCGACCACAAAGTCGGCGCCGGCGACCGCCGCTTCCAGCGTCACCACCTCGGCATTCAACTTGAACCGCTCGCGCAGACCCTCCGCGCGTTGCGCGTCGCAGTCATGCAGCGTCACGATCTCGGCGGCGATGCCGCCGCCGCACACCGCCCGGCAAAGCTCGGAGGCGATATTGCCGCATCCGACGATGCCGACTCGCATCTTGGTCATGGTTCCTCCGGAACCGCGTGCGCCGCAGACACTTCCCAGCGCCAAAAAACAGGCAACCGCCTCCACGATGGGGAGCGGCCGCCAATACCACCGGGTAAAAAAGACGCCATTCAGGCGCATCGGGAACGAGAGAATACCATACGTCCCCGGAGTGTGTCAAAAAGAATTCCCCGCAGCGGACTGCGATGAGCGGTGCCATCGTGTCCGCTCGGGGCGCGGCAAGCGGCGCCCCTACATGCCCGCGCCCTGGGTATCCGCACGTAGGGGCGCCGCTTGCCGCGCCCTCTTCATTTCATGGCATGACCGTCTCACCCCCCGGGCTTCCAGCCCCGCTCCACCGACTCAAACGCCGCGTCAATCTCCGCCCGCTCCACAAACCCGATGGTGACCGCGTGGATGCACCCCTGCTTCGCCACGAACTCCAGGGACTCCGTGATCTTGTCCCCGTGCGCGCCCTCGCCCGCGATTTTCATGCCCAGCATGCCCTTGCCCGACGCGTGGGCCCGCTTCAGCACCGGCACCACCGCCTCCGGCGGGCCGTCCATCTTCGTGCCCCAGGGGTTGATCCGCGAAAGCATCACCTGCACCCAGTCCGAGTCCGCCGCGCGGTTCAGCGCCTCCAGCGAATGGCACGACACCCCGTGTGCCCGGACAATCCCCTTCTCCCGCGCCTCCGCCAGGACATCCATGCACGGCCGCATCTTCTCCGGCCAGTCCGCCTCCGTCATGCAGTGCAGCAGCACCGCGTCAAAATACTCCACCCCCGCCTCCCGGCGCATCCGGTCCAGGTCGTCCCGCACCCCCGCCGCGTCCTTCGCGTTGCTCTTCGTCAGGATGAACAGGTCCCCCCGGTCCAGCTTCCCCTCCGTCAGCGCCCGGCGCATGAACTCATGCGCGCCGTACTGGTCCGCCAGGTCGAAATAGCGCACCCCCCGCGCGTGCGCGTGCAGCAGATTCCCCACAAACACCTCCTTCCCCCGCCGGATCTGCGCGCTGTTCTTGTTCCACGCCTTCGTGCCCGTGCCCATCCCCAGCAGCGACGGGCGCAGCCCCGTCCTCCCCAGCACCGGCCGCGACGCCGCCAGCGGCGTCCCCTCCGCCCGCGCCCCCGCCGAAACCGCCGCCGCCGCCAGCCCCCCCGCCACGCCCCCCAAGAACCCGCGCCGGCTCAGCCTGTCAAGATCACCCTGCATGGTCAAGCTCCTCATCGGTTGCGGTCCTACCAAGCGTTAATTAAGGACACCCCGCACCCCCGGGATATTTCGCGCGGCGGCCAACGTCTTTCCGGAGATATTCACCACAAAGATAGTGTGTCTGGAAATCAAGCCTCAAGGCACATTTTCTCCTCGAGTTGCGGGCGGTTTTTCCACAGGGGGACGTAGGGTTTCCCACTGATGAGGAGGGCGCGCATGAGCACGAGGATTTTCCTCATGATGGCGCACAGGGCGGCCATCTTGGAGAGCCCCTGGGCCCTGAGCCGCTCATAGTCGTGTCTGAAGTCGTTGTCCCCCCTGATGGCCACCATGGCCGACAGGTACAGGGCGCGGCGAACGCGGGGGTTGCCGACCTTGCTTATGTGGGGGCGTCCGTGGACGCTGGACCCCGACTGCCTAAGGGAGGGGTTGAGCCCGGCGAAGGCGGTGAGCTGCCGGGCCTTCTCGAAGCGCCGCAGGTCGCCGAGCTCGGTCCGGATGGTGGCCGCGGTGAGGAACGCGACGCCGTAGATGGAGGTCATCAGATCGATGTCGTTCTCCAGTTCAGGGCTTGCCTTCTTGACCCGCTCCATTTCCTTTTCCGTCTTTGCGATACCCCGCTCCAGCTGGAGGATCAGCCTGCGCATCTCGCGTTGGACGTACTTGCTGTCCCGCATCTCCCCGGCGCGGTTCTCCGCAGCCACCTTCTGCTGCACAAGAAAGTCGCGGTGGCGCACGAGCTCCCGCAGCTCCCCCTCGCAGGCCGGCGGCGGCTGGTACGCCCGGGGCCTGCGCTCCACGCCGTAGAGCGCCAGCGCGCGGGCGTCCATGCGGTCCGTCTTGTTGCGCAGCCCCAGGCTCTTGATGAACGCCGTTGTCTGGCGCGGCGACTCGATGGCCGGCGAGAGCGGGGGACACGCCTGTGCCATCCACGCCGCCATCTCCACCGAATACCGCCCCGTGGCCTCCATCACCACGCGGGCGGACTCCGGCGCGACGCCGGACGCGCGCAGCCAGGACAGCAGCTCCGCGACCCCCTCGGGACTCCGGACAAAACACCGGGCTGGAAGCTCGCTTAGAGGCGAGGAGGCCCGTTGGCCACAGCGGGCCAGCGCCGCGTCGAACGTGGACTTGGACACGTCCACGCCGATCCAGACGGCGGCTTCGGAAACGGGGTTCTGTTCATCGCGCATGGTACAATCCTCCTGGTTGTGCGCGGTTTCCTGACCATTCTTGCGGTATGCGAGTTTGCTCCCGGGGTAGTGTCCGGTCTTCACGGAAACCGCGCGGACAGGAGGCGGGGCAAATCTCTGTGACGGGCTTCACGATCTGCCCCAGGCACAGAACGCCTCCGCCTCCTGTCCTATTCTCCCACGCGGCCGCGCGGGAAAACACCGTGAACACCCGCCCCCAAAGGGCGAAGTTATCCACTTTTCCACAGCCATCCACAAAAGAAAAAGAACCAAAAAGAAAACTTCTGCTACGGCTCTTGGCTGCGCACCGAAGACCCTGCACTGAACATACAAGGCACAAAGGACACCAAGAAGACAGGAGCACGGCAGTCAAGGTTTTCTTGCCTTCTTGCCTTTCCCCAAAAAAGTCTTCTGCCTTCTTTGTGTTCTTCGTGCCTTTGTGGTAAAAAATGCTTTGAAACAACGTGGAGGAACCAGCCATGCCGCCATCCTATGCCCCCATTCCGCCGCGTGCGGAACGCGCCGCACAGGCGGTGGTGGACGCCGCGTACCGGGTGCATTCGGGGCTGGGGCCGGGACTGCTGGAATGTGTCTACGAGGCGTGCCTGTGCCACGAACTCCGCCAGATGTCCATGCCCTTCACCGCACAGGCGGCGGTGCCGGTGGTCTATGACGGCATCACTCTGGACGCCGGGCTTCGGCTCGACCTGCTGGTGGACGACAGTGTGGTCGTGGAGTTGAAGGCGGTGGAAAAGGTGCTGCCGGTCCACGAGGCGCAGTTGCTGACCTATCTGAAGCTGACGGGGTGCCGTCTGGGGCTGCTCATCAACTTCAACGTGCCGCTGGTCCGCGACGGCATCAAGCGGATGGCACTCTGAGACTTTTTCACCACAAAGGCACCAAGGGCACAAAGAGGCAGAAGAGGCTGAAAGCCTTGTTCCAGACGTTTTTCTTCCTTGCCTTTTGCCTTCCCCTGTCTTCTTAGTGCTCTTTGTGGTGAAAAATCCGGAACCGACGCGGCACGCTGTCTAACTTGCCTTCATCTGGTCCAGCAGCCAGCGGGCGAGGGCGACTTCGGACTCCCCGGCCATGTGGCGCTCCCACAGGGACGGCGAGGGGTCGCGGGAGCGCAGGACGCGCCCGTCGCCCGCGATGACCACGTTTTCGTCGCCGCTGAGGCCGAAGAGAAACAGGCCCGGGTGCTCTTTTTTTCCGACATGGGGGTCGCATTCCCGGGCGAGACGGTCGAACGCTTCCCAGTCGTTCCACAGGCTGACTTCGCCCATGGGCAGGTGGAGGGCGAGCATCGCGGAAAGGCGGAACAGCAACACGTAGGACGCGCCCCGCGCCTTGTGCCGGCAGCGGTAATGGTTTTCCAAGGGAATGAGCGGCAGGCGAAGGTGCCGGATCGCCGCGGGCAGCGCCTCTTCCGGGGTGATTTTCCCCTCATGGAGCATTCCCGAAAGGCCAAGCCGGTTGCTGCCCGGCCCGCCGGGGACCCAGTTTTCGGCGTCGCCGCAGATGGTGAACCTGCCGAGGATGGGCTGGTTGCTGTGGCCGTTGGCCTTGCAGGCCAGGGGCCGCACGGCGATGCCGTAGTAGCCCAGGCCGCTGTGGGCGATGGGCTCGAAGGCCAGCCCGTGGGACGCGTGGAACCGGGCGCAGCACTCCGCCGCCAGATACCAGGCCAGCGCCCAGTCCTGTTCCTTGAACTTTTTCCTGTGTCCCGCCAGCATCTGGGCGAGATCGGGACTCAGGGGGACGGTTTTCCGTGGCGCCATGGCATCCTCTCCAATGACCGGGGGTGTGCAGCGGGCCTATTGTCGCACACGGCGTTTCCGGAAAACGGAAGGAAATCCGTTTTTTTC
>JAKPUV010000270.1 GCA_029554925.1 Candidatus Hydrogenedentota bacterium
ACGTCCCGCGCGCCGGCCCGCACCTTCTCCACCATGGCCGAGGCCTTCTCCCGCAGATTCTGCGGCATCTCCCCCAGGGCCTGCGCGATGCAGGCCTCGCCCGCGGCGCGGGTTTCCGGGGTGGCATAGTTGACCAGGAACTCCATGAAGGTGCTCAGGGCGTTCACGCCGCAGTAGCTCTTGATAAGCCCCGGCTTCGCCAGGTCCATGAAGTCCGCGCCCGTGCGGCCCATGCGGTAGCATCCGGTGCAGAAGGACGGGATGTAGCCCAGCTCCGCCACGTCGCGGATCACCTCGTCCACCGGGCGGTGGTCGCCGAGGGAGAACTGGCTGGCGTCGAAGTCCTCGCTCTCGCAATAGCCGCCGGGGTTGGTGCGGCTGCCCGCGGAAATCTGGGACACGCCGAGGGCGAGGGTTTCGCGCCGCATTTCGGGCGTCTCGCGGGTGCTCATGATCATGCCCGTGTAGGGCACGGCGAGGCGCAGGATGGCGACCAGCTTGCGGAAGTCGTCGTCGCTGACGGGGTGGGGCGGGTTGTAGGACATGTCCGCGCCGACGGCGGGCTCGATGCGGGGCACGCTGATGGTGTGGCAGCCGACGCCGAAGCGCTTTTCGAGATGGGCGACGTGCTGCATGAGGGCCATGGCCTCAAAGCGCCAGTCGTACAGGCCGAACAGGACGCCCATGCCGATGTCGTCAATGCCCGCCTCCATGGCGCGGTCGGGCGCGGAGACGCGCCAGTCATAGTCGCTCTTGCGGCCCGACACGTGCACCTGGGCGTAGGTGGGCCGGTGGTAGGTCTCCTGGAAAAGCTGGTAGGTGCCGATCTTCTTCGCGTGGAGGGCCTTGAACTCCTCCACCGTCAGCGGCGCGAGGTTCACATTGACGCGGCGCACCTCGCCGTTTCCGTGCTTCACCGAGTAGATGGTGTCAATGCACTTGAAGATGTAATCCAGCCCGTCCTCCTCGGGGTAGGACTCGCCGGCCACCAGCAGGATGCGCTTCTGTCCCTGGTCAATGATGGTCCGGGTCTCCAGGGCCACCTCCTCCTGCGTGAGCGCCCGGCGGGTCACCGCCGTGTTGTCGCTGCGGAAGGCGCAGTACTTGCAGATGTTCTTGCAGAGGTTGGACACGTAGAGCGGGGCGAACATGACGATGCGCCGCCCGTAGATCTCCTCCTTCACCTTCCGGGCCGCCGCGAAGAGCCGGTCCAGCAGCTCCGGGTCCGTCACGGTGGTGAGACAGCCCACCTCCTCCTCGTTGAGCCCCTTC
>JAKPUV010000470.1 GCA_029554925.1 Candidatus Hydrogenedentota bacterium
CACGAAGGGGAACGCGACGCCGGCGAAGTTGGACCCGCCGCCGCAGCAGCCGAAGACCACGTCGGGGTACTCACCCACGCTCTCCATCTGGAGTTTGGCCTCCTGGCCGATGATGGTCTGGTGCATGCACACGTGGTTGAGCACGCTGCCCAGGCTGTACTTGATGGAGCCGCCGCTCTTGGCCGCGATCTCGACGGCCTCCGAGATGGCCATGCCCAGGCTGCCCGTCGTGCCGGGGAAGTCCTCGTTGAACTTGCGGCCGATGTCCGTCTCCATGCTGGGGCTGGCGACCACGCGGCCGCCGTAGGCCTGCATCAGGCTCTTGCGGTAGGGCTTCTGCTCGAAGCTGATCCGCACCATGTACACCGTGCACTTCATGTCGAACATGGCGCACGCGATGGACAGCGCCGTGCCCCACTGGCCCGCGCCGGTCTCCGTGCTCAGCTCGTTCACGCCCTCCGCCTTGTTGTAGTAGGCCTGCGCGATGGACGTGTTGATCTTGTGGCTGCCCGAGGGGCTCACGCTCTCGTTCTTGTAGAAAATCTTCGCCGGCGTGCCCAGCGCCCGCTCGAGCCGGTACGCCCGGCGCAGCGGCGTGGGACGGTACAGCAGCAGCTTGTCCATCACCTCGCCGGGAATCGAGATGTACCGCTCCGGGCTCATCTCCTGCGCGATCAGGCCCATCGGGAAGATCGCGGCCAGGTCCTCCGCCTGCACCGGCTGGTGCGTGCCGGGGTGCAGCACCGGGGCCATCGGCGTCGGCATGTCCGCGTTGATGTTGTACCAGGCGTCCGGCATTTTCTTTGCGTCAAGCAGAATGTTGTACTCGTTCATCGTTCGTTTTCCTGATGCGGGTTGACTGCGCCTCGGGCGGGGTCCGGGCCGAAACACCCGGAACGCCCGCGACATTGTAAAGAATTTCGCCGGAAAAACCAAACAGGGCGCGCCCGCCCGGATGCAATATCCCCTCCGGGGCGGCTACAATGCGTCAGGACGCGCGCCGCGCGCGGGTGAGAATTATGAAAAACACAGACCCCGGACAGCGCAACATCCCGCCCCCGGAGATCGTCGTGGTTTCCGGGCTGCCCCGCTCCGGCACCTCCATGATGATGCGCATGCTCGCGGCGGGCGGCATGCCCCTGTTCACCGACGGCGTCCGCGCCGCGGACAGCGACAACCCCCTGGGATACTTCGAGCACGAGGCGGTGAAGCGCCTGCGGGAGGACGCCTCCTGGGTGCCCGGAGCGGCGGGGAAGGCCGTCAAGGTGGTGTCCGCCCTGCTCCCCGCGCTTCCGGAGGGGTTCCAATACCGCGTGATCCTGATGCGCCGCCCCCTGGAGGAGGTGCTCGCCTCGCAGCGGCGGATGCTCGGGCGCCGGGGCGCGCCCGCGGCGGACGACGGCGCGCGGATGGCCGGCCTCTTCCGGCGGCACCTGGAGGCGACGGAGCGGTGGCTTGCCGCGCGGCAGGGCGTGAGGGCGCTCGCCGTGGACTACGCGGAGGCCCTGGCCGCGCCCGCGGACACGGCGCGGCGCGTGGCCGCGTTCCTCGGGGGCGGGCTCGACGCGGCGGCGATGGCGGCGGCGGTGGACCCCGCGCTGCGGCGCGCCAATAAAGAAATAATTCCTTAAAGTTGCAATAGAGAAATTTTTCTTGGTATACTGCGCGGCGACCGGCCTCGCAGTGCGGCGTGGGGCGCGCGGCCCCGTTACGGCGGTGCGCCCCACGCCGAAAACAGGAAGACCGGAGGAAAGGGCCCCCCGCGGGCCCGTTCCGGACGGGAGCGAACGACAAGGCATGAACGACCTGCTTTCCTGGAAGAACCGGCTGACAACCACCCTGTCCATGGAGCTGCTCGCGGCGGTCTCCGGACTGGCGCTGGTGGGCTTCATCCTCGGGCACCTGGGCGGCAATTTCCTGCTGTTCCTGGGGCCGGAGGCCTTCAACGCCTACGCGGCGCATCTCCAGGCGCTGGGGCCGCTGCTGTGGCTCGCGCGCGGCGGGCTGCTGGCGGCGGCGGCGGCGCACATCTCCATGACCGTGTGGCTGAAGCTGCGCAACCGCGCGGCGCGCGGCGGCGCGGCCTACGCGGTGTCCGCAAGGGCGGCGG
>JAKPUV010000533.1 GCA_029554925.1 Candidatus Hydrogenedentota bacterium
ACGGGGTTTGTGATGTGCAGCATGACCCCCGCGAAGCGGCCGGGGCCGCCGTCCACGGCCAGATAGTTCCAGTCGATCATGGGGCGCGTGGGCAGGTCGCGCACGGCGCGCCATTTCGCGTGGAAGTACAGGCTGCCCTCCGTCCAGGGGCGCGGACGGGCGGTCACGGTCCCCTCGAGGCTGATGCCGGCCGCCGTGTGATTCGTGAGGGTGAACACGGCCCTTTCCCGGTACGGCATGACCCACCGGCTGTAGAGCGTCCTGTCGTCCAGCACGCCGGAGGTCACGGACCGGTAGGGGTTCGCGCCCGGCGCCGTGCCGAAGAAGTCGCCCAGCGGCGCGATGACCGAGGCCGGGTTGCCGTCGAAGGCGATCTCCAGCAGGCAGCCGCGCAGGGCGGCCTCCAGGTCCTCCGCGTCCACCCGCAGGCTGATCCCGCAGACCGCCGCCGGGCCCGTCACCGGCAGGGGCTCGTTTACCGTGGCCCCCGCGGGAAGGTCGAGATAGAACGCCTCGGACGAAGCGTCACCGGGGAAGGGTGCGCTTTCGGGCGCGGCGAGGGCGGCGGCGACGGCGCGGATTTTGGGCATCAGCGTCTCGGTCTCCGCGATGGAGAAGCTGCGCACCGTGGTGCCGGCCGCGTAGGTGCGGTAGTTGACGTGGTAATAGATGTCGTCCCCGCTCACCGTCACCCTGCAGTGCCTCGCGTAGGGGATGGGCAGCCACGAGGTCCAGCCCCGGGCCCATTCCCCGGCGATGGGCTTCACAAAGGGCTTGGCGCCGCCGCCGAGCATGGACTGGAGCGGCATTTCCACAACGGGCTCCGCCGCGTGGTCCACATAGATCCGCACGATCCCCCCGAGGTCGGGATTGGCCGACCACAGGCGCACGACGGCTCCCGGCCCCTCGGCGTCCATCAGCACATGCTCCGTGCCGAAGGCCGTCTCCTCCGCCCGCAGCACCTGGCGCCGGTCGCCGTTGGCGAACCAGTTCGTTTCGTCCTGCACCGCCGGGTCGGTGGACCGCTGGTCATAGCTGGAGAACTGGCGGGTGACATAGGCCGGCGACGGCGTGTCAGCCAGCCGCCCCAGATCGTTCATTTCGGCGAGCAGGGACTCCAGCGTCACCATTTCCTGCGCGGGGATGGCCGCGCACAGTCCGGACACGAGAAGGGGGATGCAGACACACAGGCTGCGGCGCATGCTCGGTCTCCTTCTGGGTTGGGAAAAGCACCACCATCTTACCCGAAGGGGGGATTCTCCTCAAACCGGGGCGGGCTGTCTGTTCTCGATGCGGTAGAGATGGGTGCGGCTGCGGAGGATGAGGGATTTTCCGACGACGACGGGGGACGCGCCGAAGCGGCCGTCAAGCCCGTTTTCGGCGAGCACGCGGAAGGCGCGGCCGGGCTCGATGACGGTGGTCTTTCCCCGCATGCCGAGGATGTAGATGCGGTTCTCGGCGTGGAGAAGGGAGGGGCCGTAGTCGCCGCGGATGGTCTCGGTCCAGACGACGCCGCCGGTCGTGCCCTCGATGCACTTGAGCACGCCGCGGTCGGTCAGGGTGTAGAGAAGGTCGCCGACGAGGACGGGGGACACCTTGAGCGGGGCGTCCTCGGTCATCTTCCAGACGACGTGGGTGTCGGTGACGTCGCCCGAGCCGCCCTCGCGGATGGCCCAAAGGTGGGGCGCGTCGGGGGAGCCGCCGGTGTTGACGAAGTGGATGCCCAGGCCGCTGACGATGCGGGAGATGGTGCTGTCGTCGCGGTAGCGGGCGCGCCACAGCTCGGCGCCGGTGCGCGGGTCGTGGCCCGTCACGAGGAGGGCGCCGTTGCTGAGCATCTGGGGCTTGCCGCCCACCTGGACGATGACGGGGGTCTGGTAGGACTTGACGAGGTAGGCGGGCTCCACGCCCTCATAAAGCTCGCGCGGGCGGTCGTAGCGCCAGACCGTCTCCCCGGTGGCCTTGTTGAGCCCGGCGATGAACTGCACGTCGCCGCCCTCAAGATGCACGATGAGCAGGTCCTCGAAAAGGATGGGCGACGAGACCGCGCCCTGGATGTGGTCGCAGTTGAGATCGGTCCGCCGCCACAGGACGTCCCCCGTCTTTGTGTCCAGACAGGCGGTGCCGTGGGTGCCGTAGTGCACATAGACCCGCCCCTCCTCGACCACCGCCGACGGCGTGGCATAGGTGTTGTTGGGATTGTTGGGCTGCGGCTTCTCCGGCCGGAAGACCTCGACGTCGTGGACCACCGCGCCGGTCGCGAAGTCCACGCAGACGGCGTAGAGAACGGAACCGTCCTCCTTCGCCGTGGTCATCCAAAGCTGCCCGTTCCACGCGACGGGGGTGGAATACCCGTGGTCGTGGATGGGGGTCTTCCAGACCACGTTCTCGGTCTCGGACCAGGTCAGGGGAAGGCCCGTCGCGGCGCTGTGGCCGTCCGCGGCGGGTCCGCGCCAGTCTGGCCAGTTGGTGACGCCTTCGGCGGCGGCGCCGCCGGCCGACGCAACAAACAAGGCGGCGAAAAGCTGCGCCGCGCGGAACCGGTGACCCGAATGTCTGTTCTTCACACGTAAACTCCCGAGGATGCGGTGCTTCCGCCCCGGCGGAGGCGCCGACGCGGGTA
>JAKPUV010000587.1 GCA_029554925.1 Candidatus Hydrogenedentota bacterium
AGGTGGCGCACCTGGGCGAGGCGGTTCATCATGTCCTCCTCGATGGCGTCCACGCCGCTGCCGGAGATGCTGTCGTGGGCGTGGCACTTGAGGAGGGTCTTCCACGCGAGGTCGAGGCAGGCGCCGGGCCACTCCGCGCCCAGCCACGCCGCCAGCGCGGCGAAGGGCTCCACGCGCCGCTGGAGCAGGTACTCCGCCGCCGAGCAGCGGGCCTTCATGCGGGTACGGCTGGAGAGCACGTCGCTGTACAGGTGCATGGTGACGGGCATGGGCTTGGGCACCCGCCGCTCGCCCCGCAACACCGTGAGCTTTTTCCAGTCCACCTCCGCCCGCACCGCCGCCATCAGGTCGGGGTAGAAGCCGTGCTTCACCTCGTCGTCCGGCAGCGCCTCGCGCGCCCACTGGAGCAGGACCGGCTCCGACTCGTCCGGCACGCTGCTGTCGTGGCCCATCATGAAGGCCAGGTGGCGCGTGGTGGACGCGGCGACCTCGCTCTCGCGCAGGCGGCGGATGTGCTCCATCGCCCGCTCCCGGTCAAGCCCGCGCCGGGGCGCGAGGAGGACATGGTGGTCCCGGGCGAAGGCCTGCCCGGCGCGGCGGAACGGCAGCCCGCACTCCTCCCAGGGGTACTCGCGGTCGGCGATGTTCTTGCCGAAGACCGCCGCGCGGTAGACGTTGTGGTAGAAGTTGTAGCGCGCGCCGCTGCTCATCTGGCTGCCCAGGGCCCGCGTGCCGTCGGCCCCCTCGAAGATGAACTCCGTGGCCACCTCGTCGTGGCTCACGCCGTGGTAGAAGAGGACGGTGTCAATGCCGAAGCCCGCGTAGAGCTGGGGCATCTGCGAGTTCTGGCCGTAGGAGAAGGGCGTGTGCCCGACCTTCATCACCCCGCCGAAGGCCCGCGCCGTCTTGTGGCCGTACAGCAGGTTCCGCGCGAGGGACTCGCCGTTCACCTCGAAACCCTCCGGGCAGGTGTACCACGGGCCGATCAGCAGCCGCCCGGACCGCACCGCCGCCTCGATGCGCTCCCGGTTCTCCGGCCGGATCTCCAGGTAGTCCTCCACCGGCACCGCCTGCGAGTCCATCACAAAGGACCGGTACTCCGGAACCCGGTCGAAGAGGTCCAGCATCCGGTCGAACAGTTCCACGAGCATCAGCCGGGTCTCCTGGAAGGGGTACAGCCATTCCCGGTCCCAGTGGGTGTTGGAGATCAGATGGATGACGCGCTGCTTGGGGGTTTTCACGGAAGGACTCCTTGGTGGGCGGCGCCGCGCCGCGCATAAAGGGGTATTGTTGCCAAGGCGCGCCGCAAAGTCAACCGGCAGGCCCGCCCAACGGGCCGTCGGACCCGTCAGCCCCGTCGGACCTGTCCGACCCCTTCCTCCTTGCCGCTTGCACCCGCCCTGTCCGGGGCGGTACCATCTGCGGGCGGGGGACCGAACCCACCCCCCTTTCCCCGGGAGCGTTTTTGTGGCTGAGAAGCGGAAAAAGGACGCGCAGGCGGCGGACCCGACGCCGGACGGCGCCGCGCTGGCGGTGCCGGACGGCGCGGCGGAGGACCTGTCGGACGACGCGCTGCGCCTGCGGCTGGACGAGTTTGAGGGGCCCTTCGAGGTGCTGCTCTACCTCATCCGGTCGCAGGAAATCGACATCTTCGACATCCCGATCCTCAAGGTCACGCAGCAGTACCTGCATTTCCTGGACCTGATGCGCACGGAGAACCTGGACATCGCCGGGGAGTTCCTGGTGATGGCGGCCACGCTCATCCAGATCAAGTCGCGCATGCTCCTGCCCGTGGAGACGGACGCGGAGGACGAGGACGGGGTCGAGGAGGAGGACCCGCGCCTGGAGCTGGTGGAGAAGCTGCTGGAATACCGGCGCTTCCGCGACCTGGCCGCCGCCGTGGGCGACCTGGAGCAGACGCGCGCCGACTGCTTCGGGCGCACGGTCCGCCCGGTCTTCGCCGACGAGCCGGAGGAGGACGGCGCCATCGAGGTGGAGCTGTACGACCTCGTGAAGGCCGTCCGCGCCGTCCTGCGCTTCCTCGCCGACGACCTCTTCCACAAGGTCAGCCTCGACGAGGCGTCGGTGGACGACAAGATCGTCCGGATCGAGGACATCCTCCGTGAGAAGCCGGGGCTGTCGTGGGCGGAACTCTGCGCCGAATGCACCACCCGGGTCGAGCTGGTCTGCTGTCTTTTGGCCATCCTCGAGCTGTGCCGCATGCGCCGCATCCGGGTGCACCAGCACGCCGCCTTCGGCGACCTGCGCCTCTTCGCCCGGCCGCAGGACGGCCCCGAGGAACCCGCCGACGGGGACGAGGCCGATGCCCCGGCCGCCTGACCCCCGCGCAGCCCTGGGCCGCCGGGGGGAGCGGGCCGCCGCCTGGTTCCTGCGCCTGCGGGGCTACCGCATCCTCGGCCGCAATCTCCGTTTTCCCCACGGGGAGATTGACATCGTGGCGAGGCGCGGCGGCATCGTCGCCTTTGTGGAGGTGCGCACCCGCGCCACCGCGGACCCCGTCCCCCCGGAGCAGACCGTCACCCCTCCGAAACAGCGGCACCTCCGGTCCGCCGCGCGCCAGTACCTCGCCCGCAACCCCGACCCCGCGCTGAGCTACCGCTTCGACATCATCGGCGTGGTCTGCCCCGCGCGCGGTAAGGCCCAAATCACCCATTTCCCCGACGCCTTCCGCATGGACGACTGAGCGCTCCCCCCTGCCAACACGGTAGACGCTCTCTGCCGTGACACAGGCCGCCGGTTGACCATCCATCCCCGAACTCTAAACACGGGACGGGGGCGTGTACTCCGGGCATCCCGGAGGGATGCGGGACATTAGCCGGTGGTTGAGCAAAGCGATACCACCGGACAGCAGGCATCCTCCCTTGTTCAGGAACCCCGGCAGGGGTTCAGGACGCGTGGGTTCCCACCTGCCCCCAAGTCCCGCACCCCTGCCGGGGTGCCAAGAAGGGTGGGGGGACGCGCCCGTTTCCGGTGGTATCGCTTTGCTCAACCACCGGCTAATATCCCTCACCCCTGCGGGGTGAAGAGGGCGGGGCGATTCGGCCCGTTCCCTCAAGGACAGTGTCCCCGTCTGCAGCGGTCTCGGGCCTGCAAAAAATCTCCGCCCTATCCCGCCGCCTGACGGCATTCCCGGATGAGGTCCAGCGCGAGGTCTGTCAGCTCGTCGGCGACGCGGGCGTGGAACGTGTCGAAGGGCGCGCCCGCCTGCCGGACCCGCGCGGTGGGGTAGATGCCCTGGCGGTGGAGCAGGCGCTTGAAGAAATGGATCGATATGTCCAGGTGCTGGTTGGAGAAGCCCAGCACCGGCGCCAGCCGGGCGAACAGCGCGCGCGCCTCGTCGCGGCGGCCCGCGGCGTGCAGGTTCCAGATCCGCACATAGACCTCGTGGAGGCCCGTGGGCATGAACGCGTGGACCCCGCGGTCCATCGCCTCGACCATCTGGGTGACGGCCCAGCCGCCGGAGACGTGCAGCCGCCCCCCGGTCGCCTCGAGCACCTGCGTGTACTTCACCCCCGCCGGAACCACCTCCACCTTGAGGCAGCGAAAGCAGGGCACCTCGTCGAACAGCCGGGCGATCAGCGGCACCGGCACACCGAAACCGGCGGCGTCCCAGTCCTGGAGCATGAGGAGGGGCGGTTCCACGGCGGCCAATTCGCGGACCGCCGCCGTGTACTGGGTGTCGTTCTCATAGGGAAGGGCGGCGAGCACCCCGTCGCAGCCCAGCCCGGTCCACCGCCGGGCCAGCGCGATCCGCCGCGCGGGGTCGGGGTCCGACGCGCCGCCAATGACCACGCCGCGCCCCCTCGCAACGGCCACCACGGCGCGGACGGCGTCCTCCCGCTCTTGGGGGGTGAGGGCGCCGACCTCGGAGGCCATGACGGGGATGAGAAACCCCGCGACCCCCGCGCGCAGCGCATAGTCCGCGTGCGCGGCAAGGGCGTCCAGATCCACCGCGTCCCCGGCGGTGAACGGAATGTTCAGCGCGGTGATGATGCCGCGCCAGGGGGGCAGCTCCTTGGACATCACTCCCTCCGCCCGCCGCGCCGAACGGGGCCGGACACAGGCGGAGCGCCCGCGCCTCCCCGGAAGCGCGGCGCGCCGAAAAGCCGGACGGGCGTTCGGCTACTTGTTGATGCTCTGGGAAACGGTGATCAGCACGCTGCCCACCGCCGTCATCACACTGCCGACGATGAACATGATGGTGGAGGCGTTCGCCTGCGCGCGGGAAACCTCGGGACGGGTCAGCTTCGTGACGTGCTTCATGGAAAAGGCTCCTTGTTCTGGTATGGGCCGGAAGGACCCTTGAGACCTTACCGGCAACCCGGCAAAATGTAACACATCCCCCGCGCGAAGGCAAATAAACCGCCCACCGCGCCGCCCACCACAACATGTTGCGCACACGGGGGGACGCCGGGTTGGCAGGACGGGGGCCGCGCGGGGTACAATAACCGCACGGAGGCGACACAGAACGCCTGTCCACACCGGGGCGGAAACCGGGCTGCCTGTGAAGGAGTTTCCCCCCGCAACGAGGATGTGCCATGCCTGAAATCAAACCGTTTTGCGGCCTTCGTTTTGACCCCGCCGTGGCGGGCTGTCTGGACGCGGTGATCACGCCGCCCTACGACGTGATCTCGCCGGAGCAGCGCGACCGCCTCGCCGCGGACAGCCCCCTGAACATGACCCACGTCATCCTGCCCAAGCCGGGCCCCGCGGGGGAGTCGCCCTATGACCACGCGGCGGCGGTGTTCGGCGGCTGGCGCGCGTCGGGCGCGCTGAAACAGGACCCCGCCCCGTCGCACTACCTGCTGCGGCAGACCTTTAACGACCTGGAGGGGCGGCTGCGCGTGCGGCGCGCCTTCTTCGCCGCGGTGAAACTGCCCGAAGCCGGGGAGCGGTGCATTCTCGGCCACGAGCGCACTTTCGACAAACCCTTCGAGGACCGGCTCCTGCTGACGCGGGCCACCCGCACCAGTCTCGGCGCGGTGTTTCTGCTCTATTCCGACCCCTCCGCCGCGTTGGACGGGTTCCTGAACCGGATGAACGAGGCGCCGCCGGACCTGGCGGCGACCACCTTCGAGGGCGTGCGCCAGGAACTGTGGCGCGTGGACCCGGAGCCCGCCGTGGCCCCCTTCCTCGCGGACCAGACACTCTACATCGCCGACGGGCACCACCGCTTCCGCACGGCCTGCGCCTACCGCGACGAGATGCGCGCGAAAACGGGCGCCGCCCCGGGCACGCAGCCCTTCGACTACGCCCTCGCCGGATTTGTCGCCTTTGAGGACCCCGGCCTCGAGGTCCACGCCACCCACCGGGTCGTGCCGGAATGCCCGCTGGACACGGCGGGCGTCCGCGCCGCGCTGGCCCCGTGGTTTGACCTGTCCGAGGTGCCCGGCGACCCGGCCACGGCCCTGCGGCGCGCCGGGGACGGCGCGTTTGTGATGTTTGCGCGCGGCGCGGCCCCGCTGCTGCTCAAGTTCACGGGCGACCGCGCGGCGCTCCTCGGGGAGGACCGCGGCCCCGCCTGGCGCGACCTGGACGTGGCCCTGCTGCACCGGGGCGTGTTGGAGCGGATCCTCGGCCTGCCCGCGGACCTGGCCTGCCGCTTCGCCCAGCGCCCCGAAGAGGCGCGCGCGGCGGTGGAGGAGGGCGGCGCGGCGCTGGCCTTTCTGGTGCGGGCGACGCCGCCGGCGCAGATCCGCGCGTGCGCCGAGGCGGGCGAGCCCATGCCGCAGAAGTCCACCTATTTCTTCCCCAAGCTCTGCACCGGCGCGGTGATGTTGCCGCTGGGTTGAAATCGCCGCCCCGGATGGGGCATTAAATCAGCAGACACCGGGAGCATGGATGCCTATGGACGCGGTGACGACAGCCGGATTGTCCAAGACGTACCACCAGCTGGGGCGCGGCGCGGTGCATTCCGTCAGGGATCTCGACCTCGTGGTGGGCGGAAACGAGATCTACGGCTTCCTTGGGCGCAACGGCGCGGGGAAGACCACCACCATCAAGATGCTCTGCGGGCTGGTGCAGCCCACGGCGGGCGAGGCGCGCCTCTTTGGAAAACCCGCCCGGGACCCCGCCGCGCGCGCGGCCCTGGGATACCTCCCCGAGCAGCCCTATTTCTACGAGTACCTCACGCCGCGCGAGACCGTGCGCTTCTACGGCCGCCTGCGCGGCATGGACGACGGTGCCATTGCGGCCCTGTGGGACCGCGCGGCGGACCTGCTCGACCTCGGCGGCGTCGCCGACCGCCGCATCCGCGGCTTCTCCAAGGGCATGCGCCAGCGCGTCGGGTTCGCCGTGGCCCTCGTGGGCGACCCGCCGCTGCTCGTGCTCGACGAGCCCATGAGCGGCCTGGACCCCCTCGGCCGCCGCATGGTCCGCGAGCTCATCGTGCGCCTGCGGAAGGAGGAGGGAAAGACCATTTTCTTCAGCTCCCACGTCCTCGGGGACGTGGAGGAGATCTGCGACCGCGTCGGCATCCTGGTGGACGGCCGGCTGGTCTTCTCCGGCGGCATGGACGACCTGCCCGGGCGCGACATGAAGCGCACGGAGCTGCGCGTCGCCGGGCTGTCCCGCGCGGACGCCGCCGACCTGGCGGCGCGGGCCGCCGGCCACGCGGCCGGGGACGGCGGGGACACCTTCACCGCCGCAGACGGCGACGCCGCCAACGCGCTCGCCGCCGAGGCCCTGCGGCGGGGCGGCCGCCTGCTGGAGTTCCGCCGCGCCCAGGAGTCGCTGGAGGACGTGTTCACCCGCATGCAGCATGCGGAAACCACCGGGGGGGCGCGGCCATGAGGCGCGTGATGATTGTCGCGGGGAACACCCTGCGCGAGTCCGTGCGGGACAAGGTGCTCTACGTGCTGCTGCTCTTCGCGGCCACCTCGATCCTCGGGTCGAAGGCTCTGGGCTGGATCAGCGTGGGGCAGGACATCAAGATCGTGCGCGACTTCTGCCTCGCGTCCATGTCGGTCTTCGGCGCCCTCATCTCCATCTTCATCGGCGCCAGCCTCCTCTACAAGGAGATGGACAAGAAGACCCTCTACACCATCCTCTCGCAGCCCCTGCGCCGCCACGAGTTCGTCCTGGGCAAGTACGCCGGGCTCATGGCCCTCATCGCCGTCACCCTCGCGGCCATGGCCGTGTCCAGCGGCGCCTACCTCCTCGTCCTGGGCAGCGCCCCCGACGTCTCCTTCCTCCAGGCCGTCCTCCTCACCTTCATGAAGCTCGCCCTGGTCACCGCCCTCGCGGTCCTCCTGTCCGCCGCCACGTCCCCCATCCTCGGCGCGCTCATCGTGTTCTCCGCCTATGTCTTCGGCCACGCCACCGGCGTGCTCCGCGACCTGCCGCCCCATTTCGACGGCACCTTCGCCAAGGGCCTGCTGGAGGCCGCCTACTACGTCATCCCCAACCTCTCCAACTTCTCCATCCAGTCCGAGGCGGCCAACGGCGTCGCCGTGGCGTGGGCCTATGTCGGGTGGGCCGTCCTCTACGGCGCCCTGTACACCGCCGCCCTGCTCGCCGTCGCCTGCCTCGCCTTTGAAAGGAAGGACCTGTGACCGCCCCCGCGCGGGCGCGGCCCGGGCGCGCGGCGCTCCTCTGGCTCCTCGCCGCCGCCCTGTGCTACGCCGCGACCATCCCGGCGCAGCGCGCCGCGGACCGGCTCCGCCCGCCCCTGCGCGACGAGGTGCTCTACCTGCCCAACGAGAAGCTGCTCACCCATTTCACCGCCGGGCTCGCCCCCGTCATCGCCGACCTGCTCTGGCTGCGCTGCGTCCAGTACACGGCCCTGGAGAACCGCGGCGCGCGCTCCTTCACCTGGCTGGAGCAGATGATCTTCACCACCACGCGGCTCGACCCCCGCTTCAAGGGCGTCTACCGCTACGGGGCCATCTTCCTCTCGGCCCTGCGCGCCGATTCGGAGGCCGCCATGCGCCTCCTCCGCACCGGCATGGTCGAGGTGCCGGACGCCTGGGAGCTGCCCTACGAGGCCGCCATCATCCAGCTGGTGAACCGCAGGGGCGCGCCCGACGCGGAGAGGCTCACGGCCTTCTACTGCGGCATGGCCGTGGCCACCGGAAGGCCGCCCGCCTTCGTGGCCGAGCTCGCGTCGCGGTTCCAGGCAAAACAGGACCTCAGCGGCATCGAGGAGGGCATGTGGCGGCGCATGCTGGAGAGCGACGACAAGGTCATGCGCGAGCTCGCGGCGCGCAAGCTCCAGGAGATGGCCATCCTCCGCAACCTCCACACCATGGAAAAATGGGTGGAGGAGTACCGCGCCCGGCACGGCGCGCCGCCGGACACCCTCGAGGCCCTGCTGGCGTTCAAGGGCGCCAAGGCCCTCCCGCCCGACCCGCTGGGCGGCCGCTACTTCCTCGGCCCGGAGGCCAAACCCATGAACTCCACCATGCTCGACACGGAAACGGCGCGCGAGCTCGGCATGCTGCGGCGGCGGGTGGAGGAGTTCCGCAACACCCGCGGCGCCTTCCCCGGATCCCTGGAGGAGCTGGCCCGCGAGACCGGCATGAAGCGGGTGCCCGAGCACCCCTGGCCCGGCCGGTCCTGGAAATACAACCCCGCCACCGGAACCGTCGAGTAGCCGCGCGCGCCGCGCGGCTGCCGGAGGAGTGAGCATGCTCTCCATCGTCTGCCTGCTGGCGGCCGCGCTGGCCGCCGAAAACGCCCCCGCCCCGCCCGTGCAGGTCGGCGGTGTGTTCCCCGCCCTCACCGTGTTCGCCCCCGGCGCGGGCAGCACCAGCGAGACGGGCATCGGCGCGCTCATCCCCTGGGCCGACCGGCTGTGGGCCATAGGCTATGTGGCCCACATCAAGGGCGAGGGCATCGGCCTCTACGAGATCCGCGACGACATGACCATGCGGCTCCACCCCGA
>JAKPUV010000603.1 GCA_029554925.1 Candidatus Hydrogenedentota bacterium
ACCTCCCCGTCGGGGCCCGCGAGCCGCGCCTCGCAGTGCGCCATGCGCCGGTGGGCCCGCGTGGTCCACGCCTCCACCACCAGCGACGGGTCCGGCGGCGCAGACTTCATGTAGCGCACCGTCAGCTCCGCAGTCACGCACATGAGCCGCAGCGCCCGCGCCGCCGCCCAGCCCATGCACTCGTCCAGCAGCGCCGCCACCACCCCGCCGTGCACCACCCCCGGATACCCGCAATGCCGGTCATCCGCGCTCATCCGGATTTTTACCAGGTCGTCCTCCACATAGAACCGGCCCCGAAGGCCGACCGCGTTCTCCTCCCCGCACACAAAACAGGTCTTGGAAACCGGCAGGGACCGGACACCATCGTGCTTGTCTTTCATGGAAACATCCTTTCCCGGGGCGCCGCCCCCTCCCAAAGGACGGCGGTTATTGTCCCCCTCCCCCCCCGCGCGATGCAAACAACGCACACAAAGAGGGCGAAGGATGGCCGTCTCCCGTCCGCCCCCCGGTTTTTCTTGAATTCTCGCGGGGCTTCTGCTATTTTCAGCGTTCGGTCGCGAACAGGCGTATGAGGGACGGTCGTTATGAGCAGCGAGATGGTCCGGGCGCATTTGAACCTTGGGGCAGTCCTCAAGAATTTGGAGGTGTTGGGCGACGTGGACGCGGAGGCGGCGCGGGTGACGGAGCCGTGGCGGATCGCCGTGCAGTTCACGGTGGCCTTCGGGCCGGAGGCGTGGCTGGAGTACTCGGCCACGGGCTGCCGGCAGGATCTGGGCCGCCACACGAACCCCGATGTGCGCCTCCTTTTTGCGACGCCCCGCCACCTGAACCGGATGTTTGACGGCACCGCCCTCCCCATCCCCCTGACGGGCTTCACGCGCCTGGGCTTCCTCAAGAACGAGTTCCCCAAGGCGACGGCGCGGCTGGAGGCGGTCCTCAAGCCGAAAACGGACCCGCTGGGGGATCCGGCGCTGCTGGCGGCGAACACGGCGCTGACGCTGTACACGGGGGCCTTTGCGGCGCGGGCGCTGGCGGCGACGGACCCCGTGAGCGCGGGCATCGCCGCGGGGGCGCCCGCGGGCACGCTCCAGCTCCAGGTGCTCCCGGACGGCCCGGCGGCCTGGGTGAGCTTCGGGAAGGACGGGGTGCGCGCGGGGCGCGGACTCGCCGAGGCGCCCGCGGCACGGATGACCTTCAAGGACCTGAGGACCGCCCACGAAGTGCTGGGCGGAAAGCGCGACGGCCTATCGGCCATCGGCCAGGGCGACGTGGAGGTGTGGGGGATGCTGCCCCTGGTGGACAGCGCGACCCTCATCATGGACCGGGTGGCGCGGTTTCTGGACTGACGACCGGAGGAAGGCAGGATGGATCCCTACACGTTTGACAAGACGGCGGCGTGGATGGAGCGCGCGTCACGGGTCATTCCCGGCGGCATCTACGGGCATTTCGGCCCGGCGCCCTATGTCCCCGTGTCGGCCTACCCCTTCTTCTCCGACCGCGCCGAGGGCGCGTATTTCTGGGACGTGGACGGCAACCGCTTCATTGACTACATGTGCGCCTATGGCCCCATGATCCAGGGGTACCGGAACCCGGTGGTGGACGCGGCGTACCGGGCGCAGATGGAGAAGTGCGACGCGAACAGCGTGTGCGCGCCCGTGATGGTGGAGCTGGCGGAGTACATGACAGAACTGATTCCCGCGGCGGACTGGGCCTTCTTCGCGAAGAACGGCGCGGATGTGACGAACCTGGCCGTGATGACGGCACGGGCCGCCACGGGCCGCAAGAAGATCGTCGCCATCAAGGGCGGCTACCACGGCACGTCGCCGTGGATGCAGGGGCCGGGCCACCACGGGGTGATCGAGGAGGACACGGCCAACGTCATCCGCATCCCGTGGAACGACGTGGAGGCTCTGGAGCGGGTCGTGGCGGACAACCTGGGCCAGATCGCCGGGTTCATCTCGTCGCCCTGCCACCACCCCATTTTCACGGACAATGAGCTGCCCGCGCCGCACTACTGGGAGCGGGTCGAGGCGCTGCTGCGCGCCAACGGCATCGTGTTCATCATTGACGACGTCCGGGCCGGGTTCCGGCTCCACATGGGCGGGTCCTGCGAGCACTACGGGTTCCGGCCGGACCTCATCTGCTTCTGCAAGGCCATCGGCAACGGCTACCCCATCTCCGCGCTCGTGGGCGGCGACGCCCTGCGCGGCGACGTGTCGAAGGTCTTCCACACGGGCAGCTACTGGTACGGCGCGGGGCCCATGGCGGCCGCGCTGGCCAACCTCCAGGAGTTGCGGCGGATCAACGGCCCGCGCCTCCTGCGCGAGACCGGCGAGCTGCTCGCGGCGGGCATGGTGGACGCCGCCCGGAACAACGGCTTTGACCTGCGCATCAGCGGCGAGCCGTCCATGCTCTACGCGCGCATCACCGACGACCCGACGCTGGAGATGCAGCAGCGGTGGTGCGGCGAGTGCGCGCGGCGCGGCGTCTTCCTCACGTCGCACCACAACTGGTTTGTGAGCACGGCGCACACGCGCAAAGACATAGAAGACACCGTCGCCGTCTGCGACGAGGCGTTCAAGGCGGTGCGCGCCCATTACGGGAGCGGCATCTAGGAAAGGAGTCCGGCGCATATGCCCCTCAGTCAACAGGAACTGGGCGAACTCAAACGGACGGCGGCGAAGATCCGCCGGGACATTGTGGACGTCACCGGCTGGTCCGGCGGCGCCCACGTCGGCGGGTCTCTCAGCATGGTGGACATGCTGGTGCTCCTTTACTGGAAGTACCTGCGCGTGGACCCGGCCCGGCCCGACTGGGAGGACCGCGACCGCTTCGTCCTGAGCAAGGGCCACGGCGGCGTGGGCCATGCGGTCGTGCTGGCCAACAAGGGCTATTTCCCCATGGAGGACCTCAAGACCTTCAACGAGACGGGGTCCAAGCTGGGAATGCACCTCGACGGCGCGAAGGCGCGGGGCGTGGACGCCTCGACGGGCTCCATGGGCCACGGACTCTGCCAGGCGCTGGGCATGGCGCTGGGCGCGCGCGTGCTCCAGAAGGACACCCGGGTCTTCTGCATCATCGGCGACGGCGAGAGCAACGAGGGCTCCATCTGGGAGGCGGCCATGGCCGCGGCCCACTACAAGACCCCGAACCTGGTCGGCCTCCTCGACCGCAACCACTACATGATTGACGGGTACACGGAGGACGTCATGTCGCTGGAGCCCCTCGCCGACAAGTGGCGGGCCTTCGGCTGGGAAACCCGGGTCGTGGACGGCCACGACCTGGCGGCCCTCGCCGAGACGATCGAGTTCGCCATCGCGTGGGACAAGGGCCCCGTGATGCTCCTGTGCGACACGGTCAAGGGCAAG
>JAKPUV010000623.1 GCA_029554925.1 Candidatus Hydrogenedentota bacterium
CTTCCGATCTGGGTGGACGGCGGATGTTCCGGCGGTCCCTTGCGTGGCCCCGCCGGACCGGATAGAATGAATTCCGCACGCCAGCCCGCCCGGGCGGCGGAAGAGCGCGGCGCCGGGACGGCGGCTGAACCACGCGCGGCAAGCGCATGAAAGGACAGGACCATGAAGGACGGCACGGTCGTTTCACGTCGGACGGTGCTTGCGGCGGGCGCGGCGGCGCTGGGGGCGCCGGCGATCCTGGCGGGCGCGGCCCCCACTTCGGACCCGGTGCGGGTGGGCCACATCGGCGCGGGCACGCGCGGGTGGGACCTGATCAAGTACACGGGCTCGGCGGAGACGGCGAAGGTGGTGGCGGTCTGCGACGTGTACAAGCCGCACCTGGAGCGGGGCATCGAGGCGGGCAACAACCCGGACGCGAAACGGTACACCAACTACCGCGACCTGCTGGCGGACCCGCAGGTGGAGGCCGTCGTCATCGCCACGCCCGACCACTGGCACGAGCAGATGGCCATTGACGCGTCGAACGCGGGCAAGGCGGTCTACTGCGAGAAGGCCATGTCCACGTCCGTGGCGTCGGCCAAGCGCATGCGCGAGGTGATCCGGAAGAACAAAACGGTGTTCCAGCTCGGCCACCAGGGACGGCAGTACCCCTCGACCGCCGAGGCCGGCAGGCGCATCCGCGACGGCGAACTGGGCCCCGTCACGCTCATCCACACGGGCCGCTATTTCAACGGCACGAAGGAGCGCGCGCCGTGGCGCTGGTACGGCTACTACTCCGCCTGGGACCGGCCCGACCCGGCGCAGGTGGTGAAGGACCTCGACTGGGAGGCGTGGCTCGGCCCCGCGCCCAAGATTGACTTCAACGAGCAGCATTTCTGGCACTGGCGCTGCTACTGGGCCTACGGCACCGGACAGGCCGGCGACCTGCTGTCCCACGAGATGGACCACGTCCAAAGCGTGCTGGGCTGGGGCATCCCCGACTCCTGCATGTGCACGGGGTTCAACGCCTTCTACCGCGACGGCCGCGAGACGCCGGACACCTGGCAGGCGAACTACGTCTTCGAGAAGCACGACTGCTCCGTGTCCTTCGAGGGCTGCATGAACTCCGGCCGCGAGCAGCCGCCCGAGTACATCGGCAAGAAGGGCCGCATCATCTTCAACGGCATCGGCCAGGACGCCAACCACTTCCTCGTCTACCCCGACGCCCCCGCCTTCCCCCACATGGGGCGGCAGGCCAAGCCCACCTACACCTACGACCCGACCGACGGCCCCCAGTGGCCCACGCACATGAACGACTTCCTCCGCTGCGTCCGCACCGGCGAGACCCCCAAGTGCAACGTGGACGAGGCCTTCATCGAGGTCGTCACCCTCCTCATGAGCGTCCAGTCCTACCACGAAAAGCGCCAGGTCCGCTGGGACCCCGC
>JAKPUV010000629.1 GCA_029554925.1 Candidatus Hydrogenedentota bacterium
CCGGGGTATTCGGTGGACCTCACGGTAAGCCAGGGGCCGGAGGCGGGCCAGCTGGTGAATGTGCCGGACACCGCCCTGGCCGAGGCCATCCGCAGCCAGCTGGGCCTGGTCACCGGCACCCCGCTGACCACGGCCCACATGGCCGCGCTCACCTATTTGGGCGCGGGATGGATCGGTGTGGCCGACCTGACGGGGCTGGAATACGCCGTGAACCTGACCCAGCTGTACATCGGGGGCAGCGCCTTCACGGACCTCTCCCCGCTGGCCGGACTCACGGGCCTCTTCGATCTGGCGCTGGACTCCAACGCCATCACGGACATTTCCCCGCTGGCCGGGCTTGCCCACTTGAACACGCTCTATCTCGGGACCTGCGACATCACGGACGTGTCGCCCCTGGCGGGGCTGACCACCCTGACCTATCTGGACCTCAACTACAACGAGGTCGCCGACGTGTCGCCCCTGTCGGGACTGGTCAACCTGTACCTGCTGGGACTCTCCCACAACCGGCTGACGGATGTGTCGCCCCTGGCGGGGCTGACCAAGCTTCAAAACCTGGTCGTTTCCGCGAACTTCCTGACCACGCTGGCGCCCCTGGTCGCGGGAACCGCCTTCACCGAGGGGGCCCCGGCGGAGCTCTATGCGTACGATAATCCCCTGCTGCCCGAGGTCTGCGACACGCAGATTCCCCAGATCGAGGCCCGCGGGGTAACGGTGTACCGCAACGACTGCGAGGGCCCGGTCTACATGCCCGATGTGACGGGGGACACGCTCACGGGCGCGGCGGCCGAGATACAGGCGGCGGAAATCAGCCTGTCCGTGGTCACGGAGGCGTTCAGCGCCACCGTCCCCGCCGGGTTCGTCATCAGCCAGTTCCCCGCGGCGGGCACGCCGGTGATCCCCTGGTACCCCGCGTCCGTCACCGTCAGCACCGGCCCGGAGGGCGGACAACTGGTGAACGTGCCGGACGCGAACCTTGCCGCGGTCATCCGCACGGAGCTGGGGCTGGATCCCGGAACGCCGCTGACGACAGCCCACCTGGCGTCATTCAACAATCTCAACGCGAGCTACAGCATGGTGGCGGACCTGACGGGCCTGGAATACGCCGTGAACATGCAATATCTGTATGCGGACGGGAACAGCATTTCCACGCTGGCCCCGCTGACGGGCCTGCCGAACCTTCAGGTGCTCTACGCCTCCGACAACCTTCTCACGGACCTCTCGCCGGTGGCCTCGCTGTACGGCCTGACGGTGCTGTATCTTTACGACAACGGCATCACCGACGCGTCGCCGGTTTCCGGCCTGACGGGGCTCACCTACCTGAACCTGCAGAGCAATTTCCTGACTGACGTGTCCCCGATGGCCGGACTGGAGGCGCTGACATTCCTGGGGGTGTCCGGAAACTATCTGACCACGCTGGCCCCCCTGGTGTCGGGAACCACCTTCACCCTGGCGGCGAACCCCCCGGAACTGTACGCGGGGGACAACCCCTTCGAGACGGACGTGTGTGACACCCAGATTCCGGCGCTGGAGACCCGGGGGGTGACGGTGTCCCATGACGCCTGTCCGGGGTCGGTGACCATTCCGGACGTGGTGGGGATGACAATGCTTTCCGCAGGCAACGCCATCGCGGCCGCGGGACTCACTGTGGGGATGACGCCCGAGTACAGCTCCACCGTCCCCGCGGGCTACATCATCCGCCAGAGCCCCCCCGCCGGGTTCCCCGTGGCCCCCGGCACGACGGTGAACGCGGTCAACAGCCTCGGCCCCGAGGGCGGCGTGCTCGTCAACGTGCCGGACGCCGCCCTCGCGGACGCCATCCGCAGCGCCCTCAGCCTGACCCCCGGCACGCCGCTGACCACGGCGCACCTGGCGTCGATCTCCTATCTGTACGCGGACAACCTGGGCGTGACCGACCTGACCGGGCTGGAGTGGGCGGTGAACATGGTCAGCCTCTACCTGAACACCAGCGCGCTGACCGGTCTGGATCCGCTGGCCGGCCTCACGGGGCTGGACACGCTCTCCTGCTCCACCTGCGGCCTTTCCGACCTGTCCGCGCTGGCGGGGCTGACCCAGCTCACCTTCCTGGGCCTGGCGGACAACCAGATTTCGGACCTGTCCGCCCTGGCCGGCCTCACGCGGCTCGAAAGCCTGGACCTGAACTACAACGAGGTCGCCGACCTGTCCCCCCTGGCCGGTCTCACGGCGCTGACCAACCTGTACCTGAGCGACAACCAGGTTTCGGACCTGACCGCCCTGGCCCCGATGACCCAGCTCATGTACCTCGGCCTGGGCGACAACCTGGTCACCGACGCGTCCCCCCTGGCCAACCTGTCCGCGCTGGAGATGCTCTCCCTCCCCAGCAACCACCTCACCACGCTGGCGCCGCTGGTGGCGGGCACCATCTTCACGGAGGCCGTGACGCCCGGCGACGTGTATTTCGGGGACAACCCCTTCGAGACCGACGTCTGCGACACGCAGATCCCCGCGCTCGAGGCGAGGGGCGTCACCAT
>JAKPUV010000636.1 GCA_029554925.1 Candidatus Hydrogenedentota bacterium
GCCCGCTTCGGCTCTCACCGTGTCTTGTCCGGCGATCAGGGATGCCCTCCCCCAAAGAAGCGCGCCCCGCGGCCCGTTTCCGGGGCCGCAGGGCGTGGGATTCAGACGGGATCAGAAGTAGATGCGGCAGCCGGCGTACGCGTAGTCCGCGTCGTCGTCGTCGGAGCCGCCGAGGGAGATGGTGCCGTTCCAGGCGGAGAAGTTGCTCTCGGCGAGGCCGTCGCCGGTGAACAGGTGGGTCCAGCCGAACTCGAAGACCAGGTCCTCGCTGTAGTGGTACTCGTTGAAGAGGGTGACCTCCCAGCCGAGGTCCGTGTCGCTGCTGTCGGTCCACCACAGGAACCCGGGCCGGTCGAAGGACTCCAGGGCCTCGTAGTAGCTGACGGCGAAGACCGTGCGGATCTTGGGCAGGGGCGCGCACATGACGCCGACGCGGCCGGTCCACGCGTTGGACAGGTCGTTGAGCAGGTCAATGAATCCCGTCACGATCTCGTTGGAGAAGAGGCGGTTGAAGTTCACGCTCGCGTCGTCGGAGCCGAACTGCCGGTTGTCCTCGCCGCCGTAGTAGCGGCCGGACACGAACAGGCGCGGGGTCCACGCGCAGTCGAAGGCGTAGCCCAGGTCCAGCTTGGCGCCCCAGTTGTCGAAGTCCGCGTCCGTGTCGCCGACGACGAGGCCGTAGGCGTCCGCCGACCCGAACTGGTAGGCCACCTCGGCGTCGTAGTCGAAGGCGCCCATGCGGCCCGCGCCGCGCACGCCGACCGTGTTCAGCAGCGTGTCAGCCGTGCCCATCGTGTCGTCGTTCACCAGCATCCAGTACACGTCGAAGGTGTGGTTCTCCACCGCCGTGCAGGAGGCGTAGACGCCGTAGAAGTCCACGTCGTCCTGGCCGAAGGAGCCCATGGTCTCCGCCAGCTTGGACGCCCACGCGTCCACGGTGAAGGACTCGCCCGCGTAGGTCAGGCGCAGGGCGTCAAAGGACAGGCCGGTGTAGAGGAACGCGAAGTCGCGCGGGCCCACGAGCCACTGGCTGCCGAAGGCCAGCTCCTGGCGGCCGACGCGCAGGCTCAGCGGGGTGCCCCACATCCCCTTCACGTCCACATACGCCTGGTACAGGTTGATGTCCGCCGCGTTGTCCCCGTCGCGCGCGTCCGCGCCCGTCAGGTAGTTCGACCGGAAATCCTCGCCCCACACGTCGTACGAGTCGAACTCGACAAACGCGCTCACGTCCTCCGTGAAGGTCGCCTTCACATGCAGGCGCGTCCGCTGCTCCACCGCCGAATAGTCCGGGCCCGCGTCGTCCCAGTCCATGATGCTGCCCACCGCCGGGTGGAAAGGCCCGCCGATTGGGCGGCCCAGCGTGGCCAGCGGCCCGTGCTGGATCGTCGGCGCGGGCACCGCGAGCTGGTTGCTGATGTAGTTGAAGCGCAGGCGCAGCGAGCCGCCCACCTCCACCTGGTTGAGTTCCGCGAGCGCGGGCGTGGCGGCGCACACCAGCGCCAGCCCCA
>JAKPUV010000650.1 GCA_029554925.1 Candidatus Hydrogenedentota bacterium
TCCGTCACCGCGCCCACGGCCAGCCCGGCGGCCGTCAGGGCCGCCTCCGCCGCCGCCCGCGGCAGACGCGCCACGTCCGGCACCGTCACCGAGGCCGGGTCGGCGCCCTTGCTCAGCACGAGGTCCACCGCCGTGCCCGCAGGCACCCGCTGGCCCGCGCCTGGCGTCTGTCCGATCACCTGGCCCGCCGACGCCGTGGGATGGTACGCCTCCGTCACCGTGCCCGCGGCCAGTCCAACGGCCCCGAGGGCCGCCTCGGCGGCGGGGCGCGTCAGCCCGACCACGCGCGGCACGGCCACGCCCTGCGGCGCGGGCCCCAGGCTCAGCACCAGGCCCACCGGCGTGCCCGGCGGCACCTGCGCGCCCGCGGCGGGCGTCTGGCGGATGACCCGGTCCAGCGGCACGGTGTCGCTGTGTTCCTCCGTGACCGGCCCGGGGACCAGCCCCGCCGCCGCCAGGGCGGACACCGCCGCCGCGCGGGAAAGGCCCGTCACGTCAGGCACCGCCACCGGCGCGGGGCCCAGGCTCACGACAAACGCGACCGCCGACCCCGGCGCGACCTGCAGGCCCGCCGCAGGATCCTGGCGGATGATCCGGCCCGCGGGCACCGTGGCGCTGTACTCTTCCGCCGCCCCGCCGACGACCAATCCGGCGGCGGCCAGCGCGGCCTCCGCCTCCGGCATCGTCAGCCCCGTCACATTGGGCACCGGCACGGTCACCGGCACAGGCCCAAGACTCACCACCAGCGCCACCGCCGACCCCGGCGCGACTTCCGTGCCCGCAACAGGCGTTTGGCGGATGATCCGTCCCGCCGGAACCGTGGCGCTGTGTTCCTCCGTCACCGCGCCCGCCGTCAATTCGGCGGCGGCCAGCGCGGCCTCCGCCTCCGGCACCGTCAGCCCGGTCAGATCTGGCACCGCCACGGGCGGCGGACCCAAGCTCACCACGAAGTCCACCGGCGAGCCGGACGCCAGGTAGAAACCCGCAAGGGGAGTCTGCCGAATCACCTGACCGGCGGGCACATCGCTGCTGTATTCCTCCGTCACCGCGCCCGCTGCCAGGCCGACCGCCGCCAGCGCGGCCTCCGCCTCCGCGCGGGTAAGGCCCGACAGGTCCGGCACGGCGACAAAGCCCGCCGGGACGAGCTCGTACGGGCCCATGTCCACCCCCGCGCCCACAGGCCGCGGAATGCCCAGCAGGTCCGCCGCCGGCGCGCCGTCCAATGTGCCGGTGTCAATGCACGGCGAGCCCGGCAGCAGTCGAAAATCGCCCGCCGCCGCATTCGCGAACAGCGGATCCTCGGCGATGTTCCCCTCGCCCTCGTAGCCCCCCTGCACGCAGGAAAAACTGGTCAGCGCGCCCGCGAGGGCACCGTTCCAGATCCCCGCGCCGTCGGGCGCGTCATTGCCCCAGACAATGCAGTTCTTCAGGGACGCCTGGTTGCCTGTGTTGAAGATGCCCCCGCCCCTGTGGGGGGAGGTGTTTCCGGCGAACCCGCAGTTCACCAGTTCCAAGCTGGCCCCGGAGCCGTTTCCGATGCCACCGCCGTAGGTGTCCCCGCCGTACAGGGAGTAGACACTGTTTGCCGTGAACAGGCAGTTCACCAGCGTGGAGGAGACGAAATCGCCCCACACGCCGCCCCCGCCCTGCTGCGCGCTGTTCCGCGTGAACATGCAGGAGGAAAGGGAAATGTCCCCCTCATGGGAGCACACGGCCCCGCCGTTCTGCCCCGCCTCATTTCCCTCGAACACGCACCGCTCCAGCACGGAGGAGGAGTACAAGTTGGAGAGTGCCCCGCCGTACCCCGCGGGACCGTTGTCCTCGAAACGGCAGTCGCTGATCCACGGGGCGCTTTGCAGGTTGCACACGGCCCCGCCGTTGTTGAACGCCGTGTTCTCCCGGAAGACACAGTGGGCGATCTTTGGCCGGCAGGACTCGTTGAGCATGCCCCCGCCGTCATAGTCATAGCCCCGGGTGATGGTGAACCCGTCCAGCACGGTGTGGTCGGCCCCCGTCACGCAGCGGCGGACGTTCTCGCCGTCCATCACCGTTGGATAGGTCTCCCAGTCCCGCGCCTCGCGGACCGTTTCCCCGCCCGCGAAGCCGCCGTAGAGCGCGACGCCCTCGCGCAGGGTGACCAGCGTGCCGACGGTGCCCGTGTAGACCCCCTGCCGCACCCAGACCTCGCCGCCCGTGGCGGCGAAGGCGGCGTCCACCGCCGACTGGATGTCGGGATAGGCCGACGCCCATGACCGGCCGTCGGGGGCGGCCGCCGTGGACGCGGCGTCCACATGGTACAGGTTGTCCCCGAAGACCGCCGTGATCTCCGTGTTCCCTGTCAGCGTGAGCGTGATCTCCCGCTCCGTGCTGGAGACAGGGCCCTCCCAATGAGAGAAGACCTTGGTCCGGCCTCGCCCGGCGCGCAGGGTGACGGTGTCGCCCCGGACATGCCGGTGGGCACCCGCCTCCGGCTGAACAACGCCCAGCCCTTCGGGCTCCACCAAGATAGTGAGCGTGACGATGTCCTCTTCCGTCACCGCCCCCTCATAGGCCCCCATGTCCATCCCCGCGCCCTGGGGACGCGGCCGGGCGAGGAAATCCGTGTCGGGCGCGCCGTCAACGGTGCCCGTGTCCAGGCACGGAGACCCCGCCATCAGTTGCAGGCTGCCAGACGGCGCGCCCACGAACAGCGGGTCGTTCGCGATGTTGCCTTCGCCCTCGTAGCCGCCCAGGATGCATGAGAAGGAGACCATCGGAGTCGCGTCTGCCGCTCGTATCTCCTGTTTTTCCGGCTGCTGAACATCCCAGAAGACACAGTTTGTCACCGTCGGGGAACACATATAGTTGTTCAATGCCACCCCGTCGCACGCTGAATTGTCCGCGAACGAGCAGTTGACCAATGTCGCGTCGCTTCGGGAGTTGGTCATGCCGCCCCCAAACAGGCCTGCGGTGTTTCCGGAGAAAAGACAGTTGACGAAAAGCGACTGGGAATAATAGTTGTCCACCGCCCCGCCTTCCCAGGCGCGGTTGTTTCGGAAGACACAATTGGCGACCTTGGGGGAGCAGGAGCGGTTGTGCATGCCGCCGCCGTAGTCGGCGAGCCCGCGCTCGACCACAAACCCGTCCAGGATCGCGTTCTGCGCGCCCACCACGCAGCGCCGCGTGTCCTCGCCGTCGAGCACGGTGGGGTTCCTGACCCAGTCGCGCTGTTCGCGGACCGTCTCGCCGCCGGCGAACCCGCCGTAGAGCGCCACGCCCTGTCGCATGACCAGCAGCGTGCCCTCCAGGCCGGTATAGGTGCCGCCGCGCACCCAGATCTCGCCGCCCCCCGCGTCATAGGCCGCGTCCAGCGCCGCCTGAATGCTCGGGAAGGCCCCGTCCCACGACCGGCCGTCGGGCGTCTCCACCGCGCTGGCGACGTCGGCCCGGTAGAAGTTCTCCACAAACACCGCCGTGACCCGGGTGTCCTCCGTGAGCGTGAGGGTGATCTCTGGGTCGGTTCCGGAAACATCCCCCTCCCAGTGGGAGAAGACACGCGTGAGCCCCCGATCCACACGGACGGTCACCGTCTCGTTCTTTTCATAGAGATGGCTTCCCGGGGCGGGGGTCACCAGCCCCAAGCCCTCGGGGAACACCTCCACCACCAACTGGACCCGGTCCCCCTCCGGGAGCTCATACGCACCCATGTCATAGCCCGCGCCCTGGGGACGCGGTACCCCCAGGATGTCCTCCGCTGGCGCGCCCTCCGCCGTGCCCGTGTCCACGCACGGCGAACTTGCCTGCAGCCGGAAATCACCCGCCGCCGCGTCTCTGAAAAGCGGGTCGGCAACGATGCTGCCGGCGGGAACAGTCCCCGAACCCACGCAACAATGATCCCAGACGGCCTGCGAGAGGTCGACACTGCCCACAATGCAGTTTCTCAGCAGGGGCAAGGCGTAGCCCGCAATGTCGCGGGAAACAGCGCCACCCAAGGATCGGTTTCCAAAAATCACACTGTTAATGAATGTCGGGGTGGCGTGTTTCCAGCCATACACTGCCGCGCCGTATCTGCTTTCACCACGGTTGTTGAAAAGGACGCAATTGACGACGGTCGGGCGCGAAGACGAGTCGAAAAGCATGGCGGAGGCGTCCACCTGAGCGCTGTTATCGTGGAACAGGCAGTTCTGCACGGTGAGAGAGCCGGAGGGAACATACATGCCCCCGCCCGAGTCTGCGGCCCCCCGCGCGACGGTGAATCCGTCCAGCAACGCGCCGTCGGCGCCCTGTATGCAACGACGTACCCGCTCTCCGTCAATCACCGCAGGGTGGGCGTTCCAGTCCCGCTGTTCCCTGGCCGTTTCCCCGCCCGAGAATCCCCCGTAGAGGTGCACCCCCGGACGCATGGCCAGCACGGGGTCGGTGGTCGCGGTGTAGGTTCCCGCCTTCACCCACACCTCGCCTCCTCCGTCGGCAAAGGCCGTGTCCGACGCCGATTGCAGGTCGGGGAACGCCGTTTCCCAAGAACGGCCGTCCGGCGTCTCCGCCGCAGAGGCGGCGTCCACCCGGTAGATGTTTTCTGTGAAGACCGCAGTGACCTGGGTGTCGCCCGCCAGCGTCAGGGAAATCTCCGGGTTTGTTGAGGAGACAGCCCCCTCCCAGTGGGAGAACACACCCCCGGCGCCTCTCACCACCCGAAGGGTCACGGTCTCCCCCCGGACATGTTGGTAAGTCCCGGCGGGCGGGAGAAGCGCGCCCCCCCCCTCGGGAAATGTGGAGACCGTCAGCGTCACAATGTCGCCCTCGGACACGCCGCCTTCATAGGGTCCCATGTCCACTCCCGACCCCTGGGGGCGCAGCACGCCCAGCAGATCCGTCCTGGGCGCGCCGTCCGCAGTGCCGGTGTCAATGCAGGGAGACCCCGCCCGCAACCGGGGACTTCCGCCGGAAGTGCCTACCAGAAGCGGGTCCGCGCTGATGTTCCCCTCGCCTTCATATCCCCCGCCAATGCAGGAATGATTCACGGAACCGCCGTACAGGCCGATTTCGGGAGTCTGCGGGGCCGTGTTGCCCCATACAATGCAATTCTTGAGGATGCAGGAACCCAAAAGCCCTCCGCCGCTATCAGACGCTGTGTTTCCGGCAACGAGGCAGTTGACTGCCTCAGTTTGCCTTCCCGCCGAAAAGCCCGCGGAAAACGCGGCGCTATTCCGTGTGAAGACACAGTTGACCAGTGTCGTTGGTCCTCGGTAATCAAAAGAGGCCCCTCCCCCGTGACCTCGGGCCACATTGTCCGAGAACACACACCCAGTCAGGCGCTTAGGGGAGGCTTCTCCATCGGGGGACAGAAGCCCTCCTCCGGTCCCTCGCGAAAGATTGCCCGAAAACAGGCAGTTCTCCGCTTCCAAAGAGTCAACCAAGACTCCGCCGCCGCCGTGGCCACCCGCTGTGTTGTTCACAATTTCGCAATCCGACATCCTCAGGATTCCGCCGATGCTGTAGATCCCTCCTCCGCCGTTATCGGCGACGTTTCCCGTGAAGACGCAGTTGGAGATCAGCGGCGAACAGTCGGTGTTCAACATGCCCCCCCCTCTTTCCGCATAACTCGTCGTTTGGGGAGCCACCCCCCGGGTGACGGTAAACCCGTCCAGCACGGCATGGCTGGCGCCCAGCACGCCGCGCCGCGCGCCCTCCCCGTCAATGATGGAGGGGTTCGTTTTCCAGTCGCGCCCGTCGGGGGAGGACTCGTTCCCGGCGAAGCCGCCATAGAGGACTACGCCCTCGCGCATTGCCACGACCGCGCCCTCAAGGAGGCCCGTGTAGACCCCGGCCCGCGTCCAGACCTCGCCGCCCAGGGATTTGCGGGCGGCGTCCACGGCGGACTGGAGGTCCGGGTAGGCGGCGTCCCATGACCGCCCGTCCGGGTCGGCCGCCGTGGACGCGGCGTCCACATGGACGATGTTCTCCTCAAACACGGCGGTGACCTGCGTGTCGCCCGTCAGGGTGACGGGAAGCTCGGTCGCGGTGCCCGCCGCGTCGCCCTCCCACCGGACGAAGCCAAGCCGGTTGCCGTGTTCCACACGGAACCACAGTGTGTCGCCGCGGACGCATGAATAGGTGCCCGGGTAGGGATAGGTCATCCCGCCCCAGTCGGGGGTTACTGCCACGGTCAAGGTCACCACATCCCCCGGCGCGACGGCGCCCTCATAGGCCCCCATGTCCACGCCGCCGCCCGCGGGCCGCGGCCGGCCCAGATAATCCAGCGCCGGGGCGCCGTCCGCCGAGCCCGCGTCCACGCAGGGAGAATCCTCCCGGAGTTGCACCCCGCCGTTGCCGGCGCCCACAAACAGGGGATCAGAGGAGATGTTCCCCGTTCCCGTGTAGCCCCGCTCCACGCAGCAGTGAGTCAATTGCAGGACGCCAACGCTAATGCTGTAAACCTGGTAGTCGCCCGGCGCGCCGTTTCCCCAGATGATGCTGTTGGTCACCACGGAGGCGCCCCAGTGGATGCTTATGGCATTTCCGTAGGCGGCCGTGTTCCGGGTGAAGACACAGTTGCGGACCTGCGTGTTGCCGTAGCCGTTCTTCAGGCCCCCGCCCTCCCGCTCCGCCGTGTTCTCCACAAACAGGCAGTTCTCGAAAACAGGCGAGCCGTCATAGTTGTCCACCGCACCGCCGTCCACCGTCGCCCAGTTGCGCAGGAACAGGCAGTTGGCCACCGTGGGGGAGCACGACCGGTTGTGCATTCCGCCGCCGTAGTCCGCCCGGCCGCGGGTCACGGTGAACCCGTCCAGCACGGCGGTGTTCGCCCCGCGCACGCAGCGCCGCAGGCCCTCTCCGTCCAGGACGGTCGGCCTGCCCGCCCAGTAGCGCTGGTCGCGTGAAGACTCCGTCCCGTCAAAGCCGCCATACACCGCCACCCCCACCCGGAGGGTGAGCACCGGGTCCGTCGTGCCCCTATACACCCCCGCGCGCACCCACACCTCGTCGCCGGGAGCGGCCGCCGCCGCCGCGTCCACGGCGGACTGGATGTCGGGATAGGCGGTGGCCCAGGACGCGCCGTCCGGCGCGGGGGCCGTGGACGCCGCGTCCACATGGAGCACCGCCGCCTGCGCGGAGGCGGCCGTCAGCAGACAGAGGACGGCCATTCTCCGGCAAATGCCGCCCAGTCCCATCCACCGTCCCATTCCCTGGCTGTTCTGCGTCGGGTGCATTGTCCCGTCCTCCCTGGTCTGCGCCGCGGCGGGCGCGGCCTGCTTGAAAACCTCGGGGGCAGACTGCGCCCCCGTCATTGCTGTGGTGGGGGAAGGGGGCGATGGGGAGGCGGGGTGTTCCGGCTGGCGTTTCCCGCCCCCGTTGGCTCTTGGCTGAACCCGCATCATGCTGCCACTCCCGTCCGGGCCTCCCGGCGGCAGTCCCCCAAACCATCCGCCGGAAGGTTACCGGATCCCGTCCCTTGACCTGGCCGCCAGCGTGCGCCTTCCTGCCGGCGCGCGGGGGCCGTTTAGACTATACCATGCCCTTTCCGTATTTGTGCAAGGAGTCAACTATAAAAAGCCGCTATTGCGAAAGACTCTCACGAAGGGCGTGAAAATAGGGTGAAACGGGTGAAAAACATCCGAAAGATCGGTCAGATAGGACCGGTCCGTCGGACCGGTCGGACGGGTCCGACTGGTCAGACAGAGGAGTGTCCGGGGTCTGTCCGCTATTCCAGCGGATTTCCCACCGTGCTGAGGGTGACCAGGGCGCGGGCGGGAGTGTCGCCGGTGTCGGCGGTGAACCGCACCGGGTTCTCCCCGGGGGCAAGCGCGGGGAGCGCGCCCTGCGGGGTGATGCTGCGGAGGACGCCGCCCTCGGGCCCATAGACCTTGCAGTCGTCCGGGGCGAGGCATTCGAGCCACATGCCGGTCTCCAGTTCCACGGGGAAGGTGACGGTCGCGCCGCCCAGGGTGACGGCGGGGTTGCGCAGGGTCTGTTTGGCGGTCTTGGAGACGGTCACGGGGGAGAGCATCACGGAAACCTCCCTCCCTGCGGGCAGACCGGTGAGCCAGACGGAGAACGAGGCCACCTGGGCGTGGTCCACCTCCTCGCGGTAGACATAGTAGTAATTGGCGCTGTAGGGCCAGGGATGGTCCTGCACCGCGCCGCCCTCGGGCTCCACGAGAGTGAAGCGCCGCCATCCGTTGAAGTCGAGGCGGACGTAGTGGTCGCCGGTGCCGTTGTGGACTGTGTGCTCGGGGCTGCGGAACTGCACGTTGAGCAGGGCGCCGGAGCCGTCGCCGTGAACCCAGAGGCCGATGGCGAATTTGTCCTTGATGTTCAGGACGGGGTCGAAGCGGCGGCCCACCTTTGCCCAGGCCTTTTCCGGGGCGGCCATGCCGTTGGCCGCGGTGATGCGGACGGCGGGGGCGCCGTCCGCCGTCGTCTCTCCGGAGGCCTCCACGCGCACGGAGACCTCCGGCGCGGCGGTTTCCGTCTTGAAGACCGAGAGGTCGGCGAAGGACTCCAGCACCTGCGTCTCCGCGGCGTCGCCGGCGGCGGCGCCGTGGAGCGGCTGGATGCGGATGCGGGCGGGCTGGGCGGCGTGGGGGTTGGCGACGGTCCACGCGGTGTCCTCGGGGGTGGTGCCCACCTTGTGGCGCGCGCGGTGGACGGGGAGGAACCGGAAATCGCCGCCGGAGCCGCCCTGGAGGGTGAACTCGGCGCCGGGCTCGCGGAGGCGGGCGCGCACGGTGTCGGGCACGCGGCGGGCGAGGCGCAGGGCCTCGTAGTCGCGGAAGATCGGCGCGAGCACCTGGAATGCCGGGGTGGTTTTGATGGTCTTCGGGTCTATGCCCATGAGGGCGATGCCCATGTCGTTGCCGAGGGCCTTGCACATGAGGTACTCGATGTCGTCGGGAAGCGTCGGCTCGACCTGGGGGTTGTCCTGCCAGGTCTTCACGGCCCACCAACCGAGGGTCATGGGCAGGAAACTGCCCGCGCCCCCGCGGTTCGCGGCGACATGCACGTCAATGAAGCGCTTGTAGGACCGGGCGGGATGGTCCCACGCGCCCATGCGCGCGCGGATGCACCACAGGTGGTGGTGGAAGGTGCTCATCTCAAAGAGGGCGGGCTTCTGCAGCCGCTTCGCGATCTCATGGGCGAAGAGCGCGCCGTAGTGCCAGCCGTTCTCGCGTCCGCCGAGGATGTCCTCGCCGTCCAGCGCGTCGAGGTAGATCATGTCAAAGCCGCACTCGTTGTACGTGTCCGCCGTGGCCGCGGCGACCTCGGCCAGCAGCGTCGAGTCGGCGTCGGGGGCGAAGAGGCCGAAGCACTCCTTGAGGTGGTGCGCCTGCTCGCCCGCGGCGTGGGCGGCGGCCTTGGTGCCGAGGGCGCCGCGCGTGCAGCCCGTGAAGGCGAAGGGGGCCTCCTTCGTGACGCCGGTGAAGGTGACCAGCTCCTCCCCGATCCGCAGGGTGACGCTGTTGCGCACGAAGAAGTCCGTGATGAGCGACACGTCCGCCGTGGACTCGGCGACGGGGATCGTGTCCGCCGTCGCCGAAACGTCCGCCGCGAGCGTGAACGCGCGGAAGCTGCCGAGGCGCGGGTCGGGCACGGGGGTGACCCAGGGGGTATCCTTGGCCATGAAGAAGGCGTAGGTGTGCAGCCCGGCGGCGATGCCCGCCGCGTGCAGTTTGTCCAGCGCGGCGCGCACGCTGTCGCGGCCGCGCGGGAAGAGCTTCGGGTTCGGAAGCAGGTCGCCGAAGCGCATGGAGGTGCCCGTGTGAAAGTCAATCTGCGTGAGGCCGAGGGTCTTCGCCAGTTCGATCCACTCGTCCGCCGTCTCCTCCGTCAGCGCGCCGAAATCGAAGAGATACGACCCGCGCGCGACCTCGGCGTCCAGGGCCCAGGGCCCGCCCACGGGCGTCACCCCGGGGGGCGGCTGCGGCAGGTCCTTCGCGTCCGCGAGGGCGTCCTTCAGCGTGCCGCGCAGGCGGTCGGGCGGGCCGCCGACGAGGGCGGCCGACGCG
>JAKPUV010000660.1 GCA_029554925.1 Candidatus Hydrogenedentota bacterium
CGTGAGGCCGAACAGCGTCAGCAGCACCACCAGCGACACCAGCGCGGGAAACAGCAGCGAGAGCACATTGGCCGGATGGGGCAGAAAGGTGAGGGCATAGCCGAGCGCCCCGAAGAACAGGGCGGAGAGGTTGACCACGACGGGCGGGGCGGGCTGCGCCTGCCGGGCCAGCCTCAGCGCCAGCCGCAGGATGAACGGCCACAGGATGATCACCGCGAGCCCCGCGAAAATCCGGCTGGCGGGCATCTGCCGGGCCCACACATCGGCCAGCGTCGCGACGGGCCGGGGGTCCTCCACCGCCGCCCCCGCCTCGCGCAGCATCATGACGGTGCCGTAGCCCCCGGCCAGCAGCAGCAGTCCGACCACCGCCACGGCGGCGATGGTGGCCGTTTCCGGGCTCAGCGTGAGGGTCTTTCCCGCCGCGGCCGCAGTGGCCGCCGCGCGGGGCTCGGGCGTTTTGACGCCGCGCCCCCCCTCTCCGCACTGCCAGCACTCCGTCGCGTCGTCGAGATTGGCCGCCCCGCAGACGGGGCAGACCTTGGTGGCGCCCGCAAAGGCCAGGGCCTTCGGGGGCTTGTTGCGCCGGGTCCGCTCGGCGGCCTTGCGCTCGCTGCGCTTCAGGCGCTCCAGGGCCTTCTCCGCCAGGGGGTGGTCGGGCTGCGCCTCCCGGATCTCCAGCCAGACCTGCCGGGCCGCCGCATAGTCCTTGAGCGTCTCCAGCACCCGCGTCAGCTGCTCTTTGAGGGACAGCTCGTCCGGCCACCTTTCCAGGGCGTCGCGGAGCTCCTGCAGGGCCTCCTCGTTCTTGCCGAGGCGGTAGTAGGTGGCCGCGAGATAACGGCTGACATTCAGCTTGGGCTCCCACTCCTTCCTGAGGACGAGCAGATGCTCTAGGGCCTGCTCGTATTCCCAGGCGGCGTAGAACTTCTTGGCCAGTTTCCAGCGCTCCTCATGGTCGCCGGGGTTCCGGTCCAGATGATCCAGGATGTCCCAAATTTCAGCCATGCATGACGCTCTTTGTTGCGGGCCGGGGCCCTCGCCGGAAAAGGCTCAGCGTTTTCCGCCCTTCTTCCGGTTTTTCCGTTTTTCCGCCGCCGCGCGGCGTTTCCGCAGCCGGAAGGACGCCTCGTTGATGCCCCAGGAGACCACCCCGCCGAGCACGGCGGCCATGAAGGCCGCGGAGGAAATCTTGGTCGCCGGTTCCATGGTGGAGTAGGTGAAGGCGTAGAGGAACAGGACGCAGGGCCCGAAGAAGGCCAGCGAGACGATCCCCCAGAGGATCCACCCCCGG
>JAKPUV010000661.1 GCA_029554925.1 Candidatus Hydrogenedentota bacterium
CCGGGGGTGGATCCTCTGGGGGATCGTCTCGCTGGCCTTCTTCGGGCCCTGCGTCCTGTTCCTCTACGCCTTCACCTACTCCACCATGGAACCGGCGACCAAGATTTCCTCCGCGGCCTTCATGGCCGCCGTGCTCGGCGGCGTGGTTTCCTGGGGCATCAACGAGGCGTCCTTCCGGCTGCGGAAACGCCGCGCGGCGGCGGACAAGCGGAAGAACCGTAAGAAGGGCGGGAAGCGCTGAGCCTTCCCCGGCGAGGGCCCCGGCCCGAAACAAAGAGCGTCATGCATGGCTGAAATTTGGGACATCCTGGATCATCTGGACCGGAACCCCGGCGATCATGAGGAACGCTGGAAACTGGCCAAGAAGTTCTACGCCGCCTGGGAATACGAGCAGGCCCTGGAGCATCTGCTGATCCTCAGGAAGGAGTGGGAGCCCAAACTGAACGTCAGCCGCTACCTCGCGGCCACCTATTACCGCCTCGGCAAGAACGAGGAGGCCCTGCAGGAGCTCCGGGACGCCCTGGAAAGGTGGCCGGACGAGCTGTCCCTCAAAGAGCAGCAGACACGGGTGCTGGAGACGCTGAAGGACTACGCGGCGGCCCGGCAGGTCTGGCTGGAGATCCGGGAGACGCAGCCCGACCACCCCCTGGCGGAAAAGGCGCTGGAGCGCCTGAAACGCAGCGAGCGCAAGGCCGCGGAGCGGACCCGGCGCAACAAGCCCCCGAAGGCCCTGGCCTTCGCGGGCGCCACGAAGGTCTGCCCCGTCTGCGGGGCCGCCAACCTTGACGACGCGACAGAGTGCTGGCAGTGCGGCGAGGGGGGGCGCGGCGTCAAAACGCCCGAACCCCGAACGGCGGCTCCGAAGGCGGCGGGAAAGACCCTCACGCTGAGCCCGGAAACGGCCACCATCGCCGCCGTGGCGGTGGTCGGAGCGCTGCTGCTTGCCGGGGGCTACGGCACCGTCATGATGCTGCGCGACGCGGGGGCGGCGGTGGAGAATCCCCGGCCCGTCGCGACGCTGGCCGACGTGTGGGCGCGGCAGATGCCGGCCAGCCGGATTTTCGCGGGGCTGGCGGTGGTCATTCTGTGGCCGTTCATCCTGCGGCTGGCGCTGCGGCTGGTCCGGCAGGCGCAGCCCGCCCCGCCCGTGGTGGTCAATCTTTCCGCCCTGTTCTTCGGGGCGCTCGGCTATGCCCTCACCTTTCTGCCCCATCCGGCCAATGTGCTCTCGCTGCTGTTTCCCGCGCTGGTGTCGCTGGTGGTGCTGCTGACGCTGTTCGGCCTCACGCCCCAGAAGGCCGTCGCGGCCTGGGGCATCCAGTATCTCATGGTCTTCGCCGCGGGCGCGGTCCTGTTCTTCGCGTCGGAGTCTTTCCAGCTGGGGATTCCGGTCAACCCCCTGCTCGAACTGCGCAACGTCGCCCGGCACATCGGCGACCAGGGGCAGTACCAGGATCCCGGCATGTAC
>JAKPUV010000663.1 GCA_029554925.1 Candidatus Hydrogenedentota bacterium
ATGCTCTTCGACATCTACCACCAGCAGATCACCGAGGGCAACGTGATCCGCAACCTCACCAAGAACATCGACCGGATCGGCCATTTCCACGTGGCGGACAACCCGGGCCGCAAGGAGCCGGGCTCCGGCGAGCTGAACTACACGAACATCTTCAAGGCCATCGCCGAGACGAAGTACGACGGCTTCGTGGCCCTGGAGTGCGGGTCCACCACAAAGAACAACGAGGACATCCTGAAGGCCACGCTGAAGTGCTTCGGCGTCATGGCCTGACGGCCCCTGACCCTCGCCCTTCCAAGGCCGGGAGCTTCCGCTCCCGGCCTTTTTCCGTCACCCCCCGGAGGGGCGGTTCAGTGCCGTGCCCCTCCGTGGCTTTTCCAGGAATGGGGGGGCTCCTCGGTCTTGGGAGGAGCAGGGGAACCCGCCTCCCCCGCAGTGTTCACGGGGCCGCCGACCGGGATGCCCACGCCGGGGGCCTGAGGATGCGTTCCCGCGAACGCGGTCATGATCCGGAACCAGAAGTTTCTGAGTTTCATCTCGGTTCCTCCTTTGTTTGCGTCCAAAGGAAGTCTACCATGCCGGAGCCGCCTTCGGGGGGCCGTCCCGCGATTCGCGCGGGTTTTCGCCGGACGTGTAGAATGGACCCGACGGCGGAATGGGCCGCCGTCGCAGGACGGTTCGCATCATGACCCTCGCCCTCACGGGACTCAGCCACCACGCCAGCCCCCTCGCCCTGCGGGAGCGCATGGCCATCGGATCTGACGCCATGGAATGCGCCCTGGCCGAACTGCACGCGCGGCTGCGCGCCGCCGCCCCGGCGGACGACGAGGCGGGGGCCGCGCTCCTGTCCACCTGCAACCGGGTGGAGGTGTATCTGCGGGCGGAGCTCCCGGTGGAGACGCTGCACGTCCTCGCGCGCGGCTTTCTCGCGTCCTGGAACCGGCTGGAGGAGCCGGAGTTCCGCGACTTCCTCTATGAGCGGGACAACGCGGAGGCGGTGCGCCACCTGTTCCGGGTGTCGGCGAGCCTGGACAGCATGGTGGTGGGGGAAACGGAAATCCTGGGGCAGGTCCAGCAGGCCTACGACGCGGCGCTCCAGCGGGGGGCGGCGGACAAGATCATCGGCGTGCTCTTCCAGCGCGCCCTGAAGACCGGAAAGGACGTGCGCACGCGCACGCGCATCGGAGAGGGCAGAATCTCCGTCGCCTCCGTGGCCGTGGACCTCGCCGAGACGGTCCTCAAGAGCCTGGAGGACAAGACGGTCATGATCCTGGGCTCCGGCCCCGTGAGCGAGCAGGCCCTCAAGAGCGTGGTCTCGAAGGGCGCGGCGCGGGTCATCGTGCTCAACCGCACCCTCGAGCGCGCCGTCGCGCTCGCGGAAAAGTACCGGGGCGAGGCGGCCGCGCTCCCGGACGTGCTGGAGCACCTGCACCGCGCGGACATCGTCATCGGCAGCACGGGCGCCCAGGAGGCCCTGCTGGGCGAGGCGGAGTTCCGCGCGGCCATGGAGCGCCGGGGCCGCGCCCCCATGCTCGTCATTGACATCGCCGTGCCCCGCGACATCGACCGCAAGGCGGGCGAGGTGGAGAACGTCTACTACTACGACATTGACGACCTCCAGCAGACGGCGGAGCGCAACCTGCGCATGCGCCAGGCGGAAATGGAGCAGTGCGAGTCCATTGTGGAGGAGGCCGTGGGCCGCTTCATGGCGTGGCGGCGCAGCCTCCACGCGGAACCGACCATCCTCTGGCTGGCGCAGGAGTTCCACGCCGTCCGCGAACGGGAGCTGGCCCGCGCCCTGGAAAAACTGAACAGCCTCACGGAGGCACAGCGCGCAGAGGTGGAGCGCCTGTCCCAGCGCATCGTGAACGCCATCCTCCAGCGGCCCATCACCCGGCTCAAGGAGGAGATGAGCACCGACGACCCGGATGCCGCCCTGATGCTGGTGCGGCGCATTTTCGGCTTTGGGGAGGAGGAACTGTGAGCCGGATCGTCCTGGGGTCGCGGGGCAGCGCGCTGGCCCTGGCCCAGACCCGGTGGGTGGCGGAGCGCCTTCAGGAGGCCCATCCCGGCCTGGAGGTCACGGTGGAAATCTTCAGCACCGCCGGCGACCGCATCCAGGACCGCCCCCTCCCCGCCATCGGCGGCAAGGGCCTCTTCACCCGCGAACTGGAGGAGGCCCTGCTCGACGGACGGATTGACGGCGCGGTCCACAGCCTCAAGGACCTGCCCACGGAAATAACGCCCGGCCTCGCCCTCGGCGCGATCCCCGCGCGAGAAAACCCGGCGGACATGCTGGTCAGCCGCACCGGCGGCACCTTGGCGGAGCTCCCCCCGGACGCGGTCGTGGGCACGTCCAGCCCGCGCCGCCGCGCGCAGCTCGCGCGGCTCCGGCCAGACCTCCGTTTCACGGACCTGCGCGGAAATGTGCCCACGAGATTGGCCGGCGGCGGCGAGGACTGTGGCGTCCACCACGCCCTCGCGCACCTTGCGCAATCTCGTGGGCACATTTCCGCGCAGGTCCGTGAAACGGAGGTCTGGCCGGAGCCGCGCGAGCTGCGCGCGGCGGCGCGGGCTGGACGTGCCCACGACCGCGTCCGGGGGGAGCTCCGCCAAGG
>JAKPUV010000709.1 GCA_029554925.1 Candidatus Hydrogenedentota bacterium
TTTCCTCCGGCGGTCATGGATTGCCCTCCCGCTTGCGCAGGCGCGGGGCTTTGGCCCACAATGTCGGCGGCGGCATGGAAAGGGCGAATCATGGACGCGGTGGTCATTAACGGCGCGGTGCTGGAACTGGCGGCGGGCGACATCACGCGGGAGCGGGTGGACGCCATTGTGAACGCCGCGAACAGCACGCTGCTGGGCGGGGGCGGCGTGGACGGCGCCATCCACCGGGCCGCGGGACCGGGCCTTTTCGAGGAGTGCCGCACGCTGGGCGGCTGCGCCACGGGGGACGCGAAGATCACCAAGGGGTATAATCTCCCCGCGCGGCATGTCCTCCACACGGTGGGCCCCGTGTACCGCGACGGCCGGGGCCGCGAGGCGGAGATGCTGGCGTCGTGCCATGAGAAATGCCTGCGGCTGGCGCTGGAGAACGGGCTGGAGACGGTGTCGTTTCCCGCTGTCAGCTGCGGGGTCTATGGGTATCCCCCGGAGGAGGCGGCGCGCGTCGCCCTGGGCGCGACGGCGGGTTTTCTGCGGAAGCGTCCCGGCCTGAAGAAGGTCCGCTTTCTGCTGTTCGCACCGGACGTGCTGCGGGCGTTCCGCGCGGCGCTGGCCGCCCTGCCCGAGGCCGCGGCGGCCCCGCCCGCAAACGAGGAGGAATGATGCCGGACGGCAAGTACCTGGGCGTGATTCTGGCGGCGGGCCACGGCTCGCGGATGGGCCCCTTCGGCGAGGAGGTGCCCAAGCCCGTCGCGCCGGTCTGCAACAAGCCCCTGCTCGTCTACCAGATCGAGCATCTGCGGGCGCTGGGGGTCACGGACATCCTCGTGGTCATCGGCCACCTGGGCCACCGCATCACCGCCGCCCTGGGCGACGGGTCCGCCTTCGGCGTGCGCCTGCGCTATGTGGAGCAGGAGAGGCGGCTGGGCCTCGCCCACGCCGTCGGCCAGCTGGAAACGCTTGTGGACCGCCCCTTCCTGCTCTTCCTCGGCGACATCTTTTTCGAGATGGACCGGCCGGAGCGCCTGTTGGCGGAGTTCGAGGCGAGCGGAGCGGCCGCCGCGCTGGCCGTGCGGGAGGAGACGGACGTGGAGGCGGTGCGCCGCAATTTCAGCGTGCGCACGGACGGCGACGGGCGGGTCCTGCGCGTCATCGAGAAGCCGCGCTTCGTCGAGAGCATGCTCAAGGGCTGCGGCCTGTACCTGTTCAGCCTCCACATCTTCGACGCGATCCGGCGGACCCCGCGCACGTCCCTGCGCGACGAGTACGAGCTGACGGACTCGATCCAGATCCTCGTGGACCTCGATTTGGAGGTCCGCGCCGTGCCCGTGGTGGCGTGGGACATGAACCTCACCTACATCGGCGACCTGGTCGCCTGCTGCCGCCGCCGTCTGGCCGCGCTCGGGCTCTCCTCGCTCACCGGCGAGGGGTGCCGCGTCGCACCGGGGACCGAGCTGGTGGAGACGGTGCTGGGCGACGGGGTGGAAATCCGGCGGCCCGCGCGGCTGGAGCGCTGCGTGGTCATGCCGGGCGCGGTGCTGGACGACGGGGCCGCCCTGTCGGACATGGTGGTCACGCGGACCGCCCGCCTCCAGGCCTGACCCCTTTTCACTCCCCATCGAAGTGGCCCTTCGGAAGGGTCCGCGCCGCCGCGCGCAGCTTGGCGACGGCCGATCGCAGGTCGCGGCAGGCGGTGGCGGGGCTGGTGCCCGCCCGCGACGCGGCGGTCCGCATGTCAAGCCCCCCGAAGTAGTAGAAGCGGACGCAGGCCTGCTCGCGGGGGGTGCACAGCAGCGCGAGCGCCGCGCGCACCCAGCACAGGCGGCGCTCGCGCGCCCTCCCCTCCTTCAGCGCCGCGGCGATCTCGTCCTCCCCCTCGTGCCACATGGCCCGCGACGCGGGCAGGTCCCGCAGCCGCTCCGGCGGCACGGACACCCCCAGGCGGTTCCCCCGGCTCTCGTCCTTCTCCAGTTCGTCCTCATAGTTGTCGGCGTGCTTCATCGCGCGTCTCCCCGTGTTGGCGGGCCGCATGCGGTCCGCGGGTTGGTGTTGCGCGGAGAGTGTGCGGGGGGACGCGGGAAAAAGTACTTTGCCCTTGGAATGACTATTCGATGCCGGTGCTTTGATTTGCGCGGCGGGGAGGGACGCGGCTATGCGGGGACTTCGGGGACACGGAAACGCCGGGGATCAGTCGTCCCGGCGGGCGATGAAGAAGGCGTAGCCGTAGCTGTCGCCGTGCTCCTCGTACATGCGTATCTCGCGCTCTTCCATGGCGAAAACAGCCTCCGCCTCGGGGTCCCCGGCATGGAACGGGCGCAGGGCGGCCAGCCGCGCGCGTATGGGCAGGTAGTATCCCTCCATCCAGTCGGAGGCGGGCAGGATGAAATAACCGAGAAGCCGGTACCCGGACCGCGCCAGCAGGGCGAGATTCTCTTCCACCGAGGTGATGGCGGGATATTCCGAGTCCCAGAAGGCGCGGGCCGCCGCGGGCGGGGTGTCCGTCAGCCAGACAGACTCGCTCAGGCCCAGCACGCCGCCGGGCCGCAGCAGGCGCCGCCAGGCGCGGAGCCCCGCCTCGAAGCCCATGTTGTACACCGCTCCCTCGGACCAGACGAGGTCATAGGCGCCGTCCGGGTCGGACAGTTCGGACATGGACTGGTTGCGGATCGTGATCTGTCCGGACAGGCCGGCCGCCGCGGCCCGCTGGGCGAGATCATCGAGGAAGGGCTGGTGAGTGTCCACGGCGGTGACATGGCCGCCCGTGGCGCGGGCCAGGCAGAGGGTCTGCTCCCCCGGACCGCAGCCAATGTCGAGAATGGCCGGGGCTTCGGGGAGCGGCCCGGCCAGACACAGGGCCCTCCGGGTGGACAAGTCGGACCCGGGACCCTGGCGGGGCATGTCGCGGTGGACTTCAAAGAAGAAGGGGGGCAGATCCATGGGACGCCTCTTTGCCGGTTCTTTGCGGTGGCTGCGGGGAACAAGGTAGCATATCCGGCGAGCGGGGCGCATGTCCCCGGCACGGGCAAGGAGGCCCCATCATGAGCATTCGCGAACGCATTCAGGAAGGCATCAAACAGGCGACAAAGGACCGGCAGACCCTGCGCATGGAAACCCTGCGCATGGCGAAGGGCGCGCTGCTGCTGAAGGAGAAGGAGTCGCCCCACGCCAACGGCGTGAGCGACGAGGAGGCCGTGGCCGCCCTGCGCGCGGAGGTGAAGAAGCGCCAGCAGAGCATGGAGACCTTCCGGCAGGTGAACCGCCTGGAAATGGTGGAGCAGCTGGAGCAGGAGATCGCCATCATCGAGGAGTTCCTGCCCGTGCAGCTGGGCGAGGCGGACCTGGAGGCGCGCATTCGCGCCCACCTTGCGGAGCACCCGGAGATCAACCACGCCGGGAAGCTCACCGGGGCGCTTAAGAAGGAGCTGGGGGATCTGGCCGACGGCCGGATGCTCATGGAGCTCTGCAAGAAGGTGCTGGGATAACGAGAAATGCCGGAGCGATGGTCCGCTCCGGCATTTCCGGGTGGTGCGTCACGTCACCTGGGAGGAGGTGTCGTTCGGGTCAGCCCCGTGGGGCTGGCTATTTCTTGTCCTTGTCTTTCCCGCCGCAGCTCTTTCCCTTGCAGCAGGATTTCTTGTCCGCCGGACATCCCTCGTTCGCGGCCAGGGCCGCGTCCACCGTGGCCGCAGGGAGCGACGCGTCCACTTGCGGTGCCGCCGTCTCCTCAAGCTTCGCCTCGCCGGACGGGGATCCGCTCACCGGGCAGGCACCGGCCTTCTCGCCGCAACTCGAGCCCTTCTTGTCGCCGCAGGACGCCTTGGCCGGGAAGACGGCCTCTTTCAGCCGCATCACAGGGCAGGCGCTGCCTTCGCAGGCCGCATTGCCCGCCGGAGCGGACCCGTCGCCCGCCATGGCGGTGGCCATACTGAGTCCGCCGGCAAACAGCATGCCCAGCAGCAGAATCAGCAACAGACTGCGCCCCGACTTTCTGGGCGGCTTGGGGGCCGGCTGATCTTCCCAGACGTAGGGATGCTCTTCGGCTTTCCCTCCACAGGAGCAACTGCAACCGCACCCGCCCTTGGGGGACTCTTCAACAACTTCAGGGGTTTCCTTGTTTTCGCTCATGGGACTCTCCTTGGCCTTCCTTAGCCCGGCCGGTTTGTTAACTGCGAACCAAGCGTTCACCAAGGTTAACAAAAGGAATGCTCGGTTATTCCTGGTCCCCGGGGAATTGCGGCGGAGGGGACGGGCGCGTGTTGCTCTCGTCGAGGCCCAGGGTGATCCACAGGATCCGGCCGAGGGTGCGCAGGGGGAGCAGGGGATTGAGCATGGCAGTGACGGTGGGGGGCGTCCTGTGGCTGTCGTGGACGGTCCACAGACTGACCATGCCCGCGAGCACCGCCCAGACGGACGAGACGACAAAGCAGACCTGGAAGCCGCGCAGGCCCCACGCGCCGATGACGGCGCCGGCCAGAAGGGGCGTGATCCCCAGAGCAAGGGCGGTGATGACGGTCCAGACGGCGGTGTAGCCGATCCGGTTGGTTTCCGGGACCTGGTTGAGCATGGCGCGGTTGGCGGCAACGTTGAAGGCGGCGCAGAAAACGGCGCCGAGAACCATGACCCCGGCCATGCCGTAACCCGCCCAAGGGGACCCTACGGGCAGAAGGAGCACGATGAACACGGCGCAACCATGGCCGACGAGGCTCTTGAACATGGCGCGGCCGCTGCCGCTCTGCTCGGTGAACCGGCCCCACGAGCCGACGGTGAACAGGACACCGAGGCTGGCGAGGGCGTTGATGGACATGGTGGCGCTGTCGGGCAGAAGCAGCACGTCGCGCATGTACATGACATTGGCGGCGCCGAACCAGCACATGCTGGAGATGCCGAAGGAGGCCACCAGCATGAACTTGAGGAACGAAAGGTCGCGCACGGCGGCGGCGCAGGTCTGGAACTCCTCCCGGAACCGGACCGCGCTCATCCCCTCCACGGCGGTGCCCCCGGGAATGCGGCGCATCCACAGAAGGCTCCAGAACCCCATCAGGATGCCGATGGCGTAGATGGCGAGGAAGCGGTCAATGCCCGCATCGCCCCCGGCGAGCAGCGCGGCCTGTGCCAGCATGATGAGCACGTTAATCACCTGGGTGACCGCGGTCTCGCTGCTGAAATAGGCGGAGCGCTGCCCGGGGGGCACGATCTCATGGAGCCAGGGAAGCCATCCGCCCGCGCCGAGGGCGCGCATGACACAGAAACCGAGGATGGCAGTGCCGAAGACCGCCCAGGAAAGCTGGGGCCGGCCCCAGGCGAGGGCCAAAGGCAGGGTGAACACAATGCAGCAGATAATGTTGCGAAGGCCCCAGGCCCACATCATGACGCGCTTGGGCCCCAGCCGGGGCACCCAGGGGACGGTGAGCAGCATCAGCACAGAGGTAAAGGGCAGAAAGGAGAGCATCATGCCCACGAAGAACTCGGGCATGCCGATCTTCCTGGCAAGCAGGACCATGGAGGGCCCGACGATGTTCTGCCAGGAAACGACGTTTACCGCCACAAACAGCAGAAAGAACCGCGGCGCGGGGCCGAGGTCGCGCATGCTGCCAAAGAGGGGGATGCGGATCATCTCACCCCCTAGACCTCGATTTCAGCGACGGAGCCGAGCACCCAGGTCGGACGGTACGGAAAACGGTCTATGGCGTCGCGCGCGGTGACGCCGCTGAGCACCAGGATGGTGTCCATGCCGGCCTGGAGCCCGGCGATGATGTCCGTGTCCATGCGGTCGCCGACCATGACCGTGTTCTGGGAATGGACCCCCAGATGGTTCATGGCGCTGCGCATCATGAGGGGCGCCGGTTTACCGATGAACAGGGGCGAGCGGCCCGTGGCCCGCTCGATAAGGGCGGCCATGGCTCCGCAGGCGGGCACGATGCCGTCCTCCGTGGGACCGGAGGAGTCGGGATTGGTGGCGATGAAGCGCGCCCCGCCGGCGACCAGCCGGATGGCCTTGGTGATGGCCTCGAAATTGAGGGAGGTGGTCTCGCCCAAGACCACGTAATCCGGCGCGTGGTCGGTGATGATGTAGCCCGCCTCGTGGAGGGCGCTGGTCACGCCGCTCTCGCCGATGACAAAAGCCGTGCCGCGCGGGCGCTGCCAGTGCAGAAACTGGGCCGTGGCCATGGCCGAGGTGAAGATGCGGTCGGCGGGGATGTCCAGGCCGCTGTTCTGGAGCCGGTGCGCCAGATCGGCGGGGGTATACATGGGATTGTTGGTCAGAACGAGGTATTTCGCGTCGCGGTCGCGCAGGCGGCCGATGAAGTCCTGCGCGCCGGGGATCGCCGTGCGGCCCCGGACAAGGACCCCGTCCATGTCAATGAGATAGTTTCTGGGGGTGTTCATGGGCTTTTTCCGGAAAGAAGGTTCGCGGCTTCTCGCCGCGCGGGGCGTCCGCAGCCGGACACCATGCTGGTATCATACCCCAAACATGTTCGGGGAGTGTTAGCCGGGGCCGGGGTGGAACCATCCGGCACCCAGGGGGTATTATTCAAAGAAGTACCCTTCACGAGCCCCCGGGTTCGGTCCCGCGCCGTCATGAAAGAATAATACCGATGGACAACAACAAGTTCCCGATCATCCTCATCATTCTGGTGGTGCTGTTTCTGGCTGCGCCCGTGGTGATGAACGCCCTCAGGGAGGAAGCGCCCGCCGCTGCCCCCGCGGCGGCCCCCGCGCCCGCCCCGGCGGCCCCGGCTTTCGCGCCGCCCCCCGCAGCGGCGGCCCCGCAGGCGGCCCCCCAGCAGGCCTACGCCCCGCAGTCCACCCCGGCGATGCCCGCGCAGACCGGGCTGAGCGCGGCGACACTGCCGGGCACGGCCTGGCAGGCGCCCACGCCCTACGGAACCATCCAGATCCAGCTGAACCCCGGCGGCCAGCTGGTGGCGCATCACCAGATGGTGGGCGCAGTGGGGGGGACGTGGAGTGTCTCGGGAAATCAGGTGAGCGCGACGGCCAGCGCCATGGGGCAGAACATCAGCATTGTCGCGGAGATCAAGGGGAACAACCTCTGGTACCAGGGGCGCGCCCTGAAACGCATCCACTAGCACCGGGCGGGGCGCCCGGGGAGGACCAAGGCCATGCGGCGGTTTGAAGGCGCTTCGGTGATGATCACGGGGGCCTCTTCGGGCATTGGCGCGGCCCTCGCGCGCGCCTTTGCGGCGGAGGGGGCGAGTGTGGCGCTGGTGGCCCGGCGGCCGGACCGGCTGGACCAGGTGCGCCGGGACATTGAGGCCGCCGGGGGGCGCGCGCTGGTGTGCGCGTGCGATGTGTCGGACGCGGAGGGCCTGCGCGCCGCGGCCGACCAGACCGCCGAGGCCTTCGGCGGGCTGGACGTGGTGGTGGCGAACGCGGGGTTTGGCGTCTCGGGCTGTCTGGAGGCGCTGGAGATGGAGGACTACCGGCGCCAGTTCGAGGTGAACTTCTTCGGCGTCATAGCCACCGTTCAGGCGGTCCTCCCCCATTTGATCCGCTCGAAGGGGCGGCTGGGCGTGGTGGGCAGCCTGGCCGGGTGCTTCGGCAGCCCCACAACCTCCGCGTACAACGCCAGCAAGGCCGCCGTCATGTCGCTGACCGAGTCCATCTACCATGAGCTGGACGAGCACGGGGTTTCGGTGACCTGCATCAACCCCGGCTTTGTCGCCAGCGAGATCCGCAGCGTCAACAACCAGGGAAAATACACCGGGAATCCGGACCCGGTGCCGCGGTGGCTGGTGCTTCCGGCGGAGAGGGCGGCGGCGGACATGGTGCGCGCCCTGCACCGCCGGAAACCGGTGGTGTTCATCACCGCCCACGCGCGGTGGCTTGCCCGGCTGAACCGCCTCTCGCCCTGCCTGGTCCGGTGGGTGGTCCGCCGCATGACGCGGGGGAAACTGGCGAAGTTCCAGGCCGCCCGCCGCAACACGCGCCCCCCGTCGTCCGACGGGGCGTGACCACCCTTTTTCCGACCCCTCGACATTGAAAACGCGGGGGGGAAAGTGGTTTGATAGGGCTTCGGAAAAAGGGTTTCCCCTGTTGACCGACAACCGGCGGACCGGTCTGATGCCGGCCGCCCGCAGGAGCATCGCATGTCCATTTCTCACCAGAGCCGCCGGGATTTCATGATTGCCGGCGGCGCCGCCCTCGCGGGCATGACGCTGGCCTCGCGCGCCGCGCGGGCCGCCTCGGCCGAAGAACTGAAGCTCGGCCTCATCGGCTGCGGCGGGCGCGGCACGGGCGCCATGCAGAACGCGCTGCTGGCCGACCCCAACACGCGGCTGGTGGCGATGGCCGACGGCTTCGCCGACCGCATTGAGGAAAGCCTGAAGAGCCTGAAGAAGGGCCCCGCGAAGGACCGCGTCTCCGTGGACGACGGCGGCAAGTTTTCGGGACTCGACGGCTACAAGAAGCTGATCGAGATGTGCGACGTGGTCGTGCTGGCCACGCCGCCCGCGTTCCGTCCGGCCCATCTGAAGGCCGTGGTGGACGCGGGGAAGCACTGCTTCTGCGAGAAGCCCGTGGCCGTGGACGGCCCGGGGCTGCGCGCCGTGCGGGCCACGTGCGAGGAGGCCGCAAAGAAGGGCCTCAACATCGTGTCGGGCCTCTGCTACCGCTATGAGAACAAGAAGCGGGAGACGGTGAAGCGGATTCAGGACGGCGCCGTGGGCGACATCATCACCATTGAGACGGTCTACAACACGAGCGGCCTGTGGCACCGGGGCGACAAGAAGGACTGGTCGCGCCTGGAGTACCAGCTGCGCAACTGGATCTACTTCGGGTGGCTCTCGGGCGACCACATTGTCGAGCAGCACATTCACAGCCTGGACAAGATGATGTGGGTCATGGGCGACACCCCGCCCGCAAAGGCCACGGCCAGCGGCGGCCGCACCGTCCGCACGGACGCCAAGTACGGGAATGTGTGGGACCACTTCAACACCGTGTTCGAGTGGGACAACGGCGTGCGGGGCTTCAGCTCGTGCCGCCAGTGGGAGAACGCCATCACGGCGGTGTATGACAACGTCTACGGCACGAAGGGGGTCGCCAAGGTCCAGGAGCACACCATCCTGCCCTCCGGCGGCGACGCCTGGAAGTGGTCCTCGGAAGAGCCGGACGACATGTACCAGAACGAGCTGGACGCCCTTTTCCGCGCCATCCGCGCGGGCGAGGTGATCAACAACGGCGACTACATGGTGAAGAGCAACGCCGTGGCGGTCATGGCCCGCATGTCCGCGTACAGCGGCCAGACGGTCACCTGGGACCAGTGCATCAACTCCGACCTTTCCCTCGTGCCGGAGGATCTGAAGTTCGGCGACTACGAGGCGGAGCCGATTCCCGTGCCGGGCGCCAAGGGACGGCGCTATTTCTAGGTGGAATAACCCGTGGAAACCGCCCGGTCCGGAGGGACCGGAAGCATGGAGCAACTCATGGAAAGACGCGATTTCTTGAAAATGGCCGCGATGGCGGCGGGCACGGCGGCCCTGTCGGGCGTCTCGTGCGCCGCCGAGAACGTGTCCCTCAAGGGGCGCATCAAAAAGGCTGTCGGCCTGGGCATGCTGAAAATGTCCGGCGGCCCGGCGGAGAAACTCAAGGTTCTGAAGGAACTGGGCTTTGACGGCGTCGAGGTGGGCCCCGGCGAGGTGGACCCCGAGGTGCTGAACAAGGCCGCCGAGGAGACGGGCATGAAGGCGCACGGGGTGGTCCACGGCTGGTCGCTGGACGACATCCCGAAGAGCATTGACTATGCGTGCGCCATCGGGGCGGACTCGGTGCTGATCGTGCCGGGCAAGGTGGAGGACGGGGTCTTCTACGACGAGCTCTACGCCCGGTCGCAGAAGATCTACCGCGAAACCGCCATCCCCTACGCGGCGGAGAAGAAGATGCCGCTGCTGGTGGAGAACGTGTGGAACAACTTCCTCCTGAGCCCGCTGGAAATGGCCCGCTACGTGGACGAGCTGGACAGCCCCTGGCTGGCGGCCTATTTCGACGTGGGCAACATCCTCCGCTACGGCTGGTCCGAGCAGTGGATCCGCGTGCTGGGCAAGCGGATCAAGAAGATTCACATCAAGGACTACAGCAAGAAGATCATGGAGGAAAAGGGCCTCCGGCCCGGGTTCGATGTGAACATTGGCGAGGGCAGCGCCAACTGGGGCGCCGTCCGCCAGGAGCTGGCCGCCATTGACTTCAACGGCTGGGCCACGGCGGAGGTCGGCGGCGGCGGCAAGGAGCGCCTGGCGCAGATTTCCAAGGAGATGGACACGGTGCTCGGCCTGTAGAATCACGCCTGCGCGGCGCCGTAACGCGCCTGCCGAATACATCCCGGCCCGCCGCAACCCCTGCGGCGGGCCGGTTCTTCTTTGTGCCTCTCCCCCCCTCCCCCTCCCCCTCCCCCCCCTCCCGCCGACCTGCCAGTCCGACTGGTCTGACCTGTCGGACTGGTCAGGCCGCCCCCCTTGCCAACAAGAAACCGCCGACCCACTTTCGCGGGCCGGCGGCTTGTGTTGCCGGGGAGCGGGGGGCCGCCGGAGCGGCCCCCCGC
>JAKPUV010000711.1 GCA_029554925.1 Candidatus Hydrogenedentota bacterium
TGTGGCGGCAGGCGTCGCAGCCCCGGCCGCTGCGGAAGTCGGCGCCCGCCACCTGGTCGGGGCGCAGGCCGAACTCGCGCATGAGCACGTCCAGGTCGGGGCTGCAGGGCTCGCCGCACTCGCGGCAGACGCGGCGGACCAGGCGCTGGGCGATGGACGCGATCATGGTGCTGGAGATGAGGAAGGGCTCGACGCCCATGTCCACGAGGCGGGTGACGGCCCCGGCGGAGTCGTTGGTGTGCAGGGTGCTCAGGACCAGGTGGCCCGTGAGGCTGGAGCGGATCGCCATTTCGGCGGTCTCGTAGTCGCGGATCTCGCCCACGAGCATGATGTCGGGGTCGTGGCGGAGCATGGCGCGCAGGCCCAGGGCGAAGTCGAACCCGATCTTCGGCTGCACCTGCATCTGGGAGACCCCGGCGAGCTGGTACTCGATGGGGTCCTCGATGGTGATGATCTTCCGGTCGAGCTGGTTGAGCTTGGCCAGGGCGGCGTAGAGGGTCGTGGTCTTGCCGCTGCCCGTGGGGCCCGTGACGAGGATGATGCCGTGGGGCTTGGCGATGAAGCGGTTGAATACCTCCAGGTCCTCGGGGAGGAAGCCGAGCTGGTCCAGCGTCATCGCCATGGACGACCGGCTCAGGATGCGGATGTTCACCGTCTCGCCGTGCGGCGTCGGCAGGACCGAGACGCGGAGGTCGTAGTGGCTGTCGCCGAAGGAGGCGAGGATCTTGCCGTCCTGCGGCAGGCGCTTCTCCGCGATGTTCATGTTGGCCATGATCTTGATGCGCGAGACGATGGCCGAATGGAAGCCCCGGATGCTCGGGGGCGTCGGGGCCTGGTGGAGGATGCCGTCAATGCGGTAGCGGACGCGCAGGGCCTCCTCGAAGGGCTCGATGTGGATGTCCGTCGTGTCCGACTGGATGGCCTCCAGGATCAGCTCGTTCACAAACTTGATGATGGAGGCGTCTATGCTGTCGTCGCCGAGGTCCGAGCTGGTCTGCGCGGCCTCCAGGTTCACCACGCCCTCGGCGCCGTCGGCGGCGCTGATGAGCATCTTCTCCATCGTGTCCGCGCCCACGCCGTAGAGGTCGCGGGTGACCCGGGCGATCTCCTGCGGGGTGGTCACCACGGCCTCAATGCGCCGCTTGAGCACCAGCCGGATGTCGTCGAGGAGCTGGGCGTTCAGCGGGTCGCTCACGGCGACCACGAGCAGGCCGTCGCGCTCCTGCACGGGGACAAAGCCGTAGTGCGTGGCGAAGCGGGCGGGCACCTTGCCCACGAGGTCGGGGGAAATGGCCATTTTCGACGGGAGGACGAAGCGCATCTCGCAGAACTGGGCGAGGGCCTCGTAGGCCTTTTCGGGGGGGAGATAGCCCATCTGCACGACCGCCGCCAGGAGGCTCAGGCCGTTCTTGGCGGCCTCGGCCCGGGCGCGCTCCAGACGCGCCGCGTCCAGAACCTCCTGCCTCAGCAGAAACTGCTCAAAACCGCTTGCGGCCACCGGCCGTCCTCCGTGGGTTGTCATTCAGGCGCGGATTATACCACAGCCTCCGGCGCCCCCCCGGCGCCTCAGCGTTCCAGGCGCGCGAGGGCCTCCTGGGCCTTGGCGCTGACCGCCGGGGCGCCGCCCGAGGCGGCCTGGAGGAACAGGTCGCGGGCGTGGTCCTCGTCATGGAGTCCGTCGCAGTAAAGGCCGCCCAGCGCCAGATTGAGCTGGGCGACGGCGGCCGGCTCGGTGCAGCGGCCGCGCGCCTCCTCCAGCGCGAGCACGGCGGAGGCGGGGTCGTGCCCCGCCGCGTTCCCGGAGGGGTGGATGATCTGGCCGACGGCGGCGGCGGCCAGCATGGTGCCCGGGTGCTGCGCGATGACGCGCTCCAGGTG
>JAKPUV010000720.1 GCA_029554925.1 Candidatus Hydrogenedentota bacterium
TACGGCGTCACCCTGCTCACCTACCCCGGCTGGCACGACCGGAAGCTCACGGACAACACCCAGGCCAGGGCGCTCCTGGACGCCGTCGCGGCGAAACTCGGCGGCGCACCCGCCGTGCAGGACGCCGCGCCCGCCGACAAGGGCTGAGCCCCTACTCCGCCCCGTCCGGCACCGTCATGCGGAACCGCTCCAGGATCCGGTGGACTTCCGGGCGGTCCAGCGGGTGTTCCCGGCTGAAGAACAGGTGCGTTTCACACGCGCAGTCGCCGCAACCGAACCCCTTCGGTCCCGGCGTCAGCACCCCGTCCAGCGCCCGCGCGATTTCGCACTCCCGCCGGTCGGCGCTCCGCAGGGCCAGCACCTCCGCGCCGTCCGCGGCGTCCCGCAGGTAGTCCGCGTGCCAATGGCGCGTCTTGCCGCGCCGCAGGTGCCGCGCCATCCGCGCCCGCAGCCCCCGCATCGCCGACCCCACATAGACCCAGTGCCCCGCCGGAAAGGCCAGGGTGCCCAGCGCGCCCGTGTCCACCGCCTTTGGGCGGTCCAGCCGCAGGATCAGCCAGTAGGCCCCCCGGTCGCCCTGCTCGCGCGCCACATGGCCCCACGGCACGGGCAGTTCCTGGATGCGGGACGTGTCCAGTTCCATCCGCGCGTTCCAGGACAGCGCCAGAGGAATTACCTGCACCTGCTCCCGCACCGCGCACAGGGTCTCGCTGAACGCGGGGTCCGTGTGGTAGTCCGGGCTGAACCACGAAACCTCCGCGTCATGCACGAGGAACAGGACCGCGCACCGGCGCCCGGTCCGGGCGAGTTCGGCCAGTTCCTCCAGGTGGCGGCGGCCCCGCTCGGTGACCGCGTCGGGGAACATGGCGCAGTTGCCGCCGAAGAGGGTGCAGGACTTCACCTCCACCAGCATTTCCCCCTGCGGGCCGCGCAGCAGGAAGTCGAAACGGCTCCCGCCCACGGGCACCTCCGCGCGGACCACCTCCTGGTCCCCCCAGCCGGGCACCAGCCGGCGGTCGAGGAGCCACCGCGCCACCCGGTTGTTCCACTGCGTGTGCAGCAGCACGGGGCGTTTACCGCGCATCACGGCGACCACCGTGGGCCGCCGGCCGGGCGTTTCCGGCGGCGGCGGCGCCAGCAGCAGCCGCGCCCCCGGCAGCAACAGCTCGCGCAGGCGGCCCGGGTTGGGCATGTGCGCCTCCACCACCGCGCCGTCCGGCCCCTGCGCCGCCACGATGAACCGGTTGGGCCGCGACACAAAGACCGCCCGCACCAGCCGGGCGGGGTCCATGGGCAGCGGGGATGCCTGCGGGGGGGACATGCGCGGGGCGCTCCTTCTGGGGTACACTCTCCCGCCGGGAGAGACGGTTTGCATGTCGGAACTTGAACCCTATTATGCCGGATTGGACGCCTGGCAGCGCCCCGTCGTGACGCGCGTGCCGCTGCACGTGGTGCTGGACAACCTGCGCAGCGCGTTCAACGTCGGCTCCATCTTCCGCACGGCGGACGCCTGCGGCGCGTCCCACGTCCACCTCTGCGGCATGACCGCGCACCCGCCCCACCCCAAGCTGGAGAAAACCGCCCTCGGCGCGTTCGACTATGTTCCTTGGACCTATTACGAGCGCAACCGCGACTGCATTGACGCGCTGAAGGAGATGGGGCTGCCCGTCGTCGCCGTGGAAACCGTCGAGGGCGCCGTGGCGCACACGCGCTTCGACTGGCCCATGCCCGTGGCCGTCGTTTTCGGCAACGAGGAGAACGGCGTGAACGAGCGGGTTCTCCGCCGCTGCGACGCCGTGGTGCGCATCCCCATGCTCGGCCACAAGAACAGCATGAACGTCGCCACCGCCTTCGGCGTTGTCGCCTACGGCATCCTCCACCACTGGGGCGTGGTCTGACCCCGGCACATTCGTCCGCACAGTACGTCTTAGAAACGTCCCTCACCCGTCCCTTTCCCCATTGTCGTACCATCTCTTTACACACGCGTCAGTTTTTGCCTTTTTTGCGGATTTCGGCCTATACTGTCGGCGAGAGGGTTTTTAGGCGTCATTTCGGGTTTGTAGAAGGGAGTCGTTCAGCCATGGTTGAAGAAGGAACCGGCGCGCGCAAGCCGCGCCGACGGATTTTCGTGCGCCTGCTCATTGGGGCGGGGCTGGCGTGCTGCATGTACTTCTCGTGGACGGGGCATCTGGCACCGCCGCCGAAGCCGGCCACGGCGTCCGAGCGGGAGTTTTCCGCCGAACGGGCCATGACCCATGTCCGCGCGATGTCCCGGGCGCCGCATCCCGCGGGGTCGGCGGAGAACGACCGGGTCCGCGATTATATCGTCGAGCAGTTGCGCGCCCTGGGCACGGAACCGCAGGTGCAGGAGGCGCTGGTCAACCGCGGCCCGGGCGAGTCGGCGACCGTCCAGAATGTTTTGGCGCGGGTACCCGGCACGGACAGCGACGGGGTGGTGCTCCTGCTGGCGCACTACGACAGCGTGGCCTTCGGCCCCGGGGCGGCGGACGACGGGGCGGGGTGCGCGGGGCTGCTGGAGGCGCTGCGCGCGGTGAAAAGCGGCCCGCCGCTGAAAAACGACCTGGTCTTCCTCTTCACGGACGGCGAGGAGGGCCGGATCGCGGGGGTGTCGGGGCTGCGCGGGGCCTACGGCTTTGTCCACCACCATCCCTGGGCCAAAGAGGTGAAGGTGGCGGTGAATTTCGACTGCCGGGGCACCCGGGGCGTGTCGTACATGTACGAGTGCAGCGCGCCGAACCGCTGGCTTGTGCGGCAGTTGAACCACGCCGAGACCCGCGCCGTGGCCACGTCGTCCATGGCGGAGATCTACTACCGCATGCCCGTGGCCACCGACCTGACCATGTTCTTTGACGAGGGGATTCCGGGGCTGAACTTTGCGTTCATTGACGGCCTGGAGTACTACCACACGGCGCTGGACTCTCCGGAAAACCTTTCCCAGAAAAGCCTCCAGCACCA
>JAKPUV010000736.1 GCA_029554925.1 Candidatus Hydrogenedentota bacterium
GTCACCGGCATCAGCACCACCGGCTTGTTCGCGTCGCAGAGCGTGTCGCCCGTCGTGGTCTGCTTGCACCCGATGACCGCGCCGATGTCGCCCGCGCGGAGCTCCTTGAGGTCCGTGCGCTCGTCGGCGTGCATCTCCAGCAGGCGGCCCAGGCGCTCCTTGCGCCCCGTCCGGGCGTTCAGCACCTGGTCCCCGGCGTCGAGGACGCCCGAGTAGACCCGGATGAAGGTCAGGCGGCCCACGTGCGGGTCCGTCAGGATCTTGAACGCCAGCGCCGAAAACGGCTCGTCGTCCGAAGCGCGCCGGATCACCTCGCGGTCCTCGTCGTCCGGATGCGTCCCCGAGCAGGGGGGCACGTCCAGCGGGCTCGGCAGGTAGTCCACCGCCGCGTCCAGCATCAGGCGCACGCCGCGGTTCCGCAGCGCGGTGCCGCAGACGACCGGAAACAGGCGCATGGCCAGGGTGGCCCGGCGGATCGCGGCCTTGATCTCGGCGGCGGTGATCCCGTCCTCCTCGCTGAGGTAGCGCTCCATGAACGCGTCGTCGGCCTCGGCCACACTCTCCAGCATCTCGTGCCGGCGCTCGTGCGCGGGCCCGGCCAGGTCCTCCGGAACCTCCGAGACGACCATCTCCGCGGTCGGGCCCTCGCCCTCCCACGTGATCATCCGGAACTCCACGAGGTCCACGACCCCGTTGAAGCGGTCCTCCGCCCCGATCGGCATCTGCAGCGGCACGGCGTTCGCGCCGAGGCGCGCCCGCATGGTCGCGACTGCGCGGTCGAAATCCGCGCCGACACGGTCCATCTTGTTGATGAAGGCGATGCGGGGGACGTGGTAGCGGTGGGCCTGGCGCCAGACGGTCTCGGACTGGGGCTGAACCCCGGCGACGGCGCAGAAAACGGCCACCGCGCCGTCGAGCACGCGCAGGCTCCGCTCCACCTCGGCGGTGAAGTCGATGTGCCCGGGCGTGTCGATGATGTTGACGTGGTAGCCCCCCCACTCGCACGCTGTGGCGGCGGAGGTGATGGTTATACCGCGCTCCCGCTCCTGCTCCATGTAGTCCATGGTCGCCGCGCCGTCATGGACCTCGCCCATGCGGTGCAATCGGCCGGAGTAGTACAAGACGCGTTCCGTGACGGTGGTCTTGCCGGCGTCAATGTGGGCCATGATGCCTATGTTGCGCATGTTCTCTATGGGCAGTGTTCTGGGCACGTCACTCGCTCTCTTCGCCCCGTGGGGCCTTGCGGTTTCGGCTTCAGGACTTCCCCGTTCCATGCGCGTTCGGCATCCGGCTTCACGCTCACTCTGATTCAACTTTCCGTTGGAAGCAGAGGCGCGGGCCCGGGGAAATCTCTCCGGCCGCTCACTCCGCGTCGAATATGGTCAGCTGGGTCCTCATCTCTTCCCGGCGCTTAGAACCGGAAGTGGGCGAACGCCTTGTTCGCCTCCGCCATCCGGTGCGTGTCGTCCTTGCGCTTCATCGTCGCGCCCTGCTTGCTGTAGCAGTCCAGCAGCTCGCCCGCCAGCCGCTCCTTCATCGTCTTCTCGCCGCGCTTGCGGGCGAACTCGATGATCCAGCGAAAGGCCAGGGCCGTGCGCGTGGCCGGCGCGATCTCGACCGGCACCTGGTACGTCGCGCCGCCGATGCGCCGCGATTTCACCTGGAGCAGGGGCTTCGCGTTCTCGATGGCCGCGGCGAACACCAGATGGGGCTCCTCGTTCGGAACCTTCGCCTTGATGATGTCGAAGGCGCCGTACACGATGGACTCCGCGATGCTCTTCTTCCCGCAAATCATGACGGTGCTGATGAACTTCGCGACCAGCGTGCTGCCATATTTCGGATCGCCGAGGGGAACCCGCTTCTCCGGTACTCTGCGTCTTGCCATCTGTTGCCTTCGCCTGTGGCGCCCTGCGCCGGTTTATGCCCAAGGCCCGGGCTGTGGGGCCCGGACCCGTGGTCTCCAGAAACTACTTCTTCTTGGCGTCCCCGCCCTTCTTCGGGCGCTTCACGCCGTACTTCGAGCGGCTCACCCAGCGGCCCGCGTGGACCTTCTTCCCGCCCTGGTCCTTCTCGCTCGCCGTGCCGCCCAGGTCGCCCGCCGCGTCCAGCACCCCGCGGATGAGGTGGTAGCGCACGCCGGGGAGGTCCTTCACGCGGCCGCCGCGGATCATGACCTGCGAGTGCTCCTGCAGGTTGTGCCCGACGCCCGGGATGTACACCGTCACTTCCATGCCGTTCTTCAGCCGGACGCGGGCCACTTTGCGCAGCGCCGAGTTCGGCTTCTTGGGGGTCATGGTGAAGACGCGCGTGCACGTGCCCGACGCCTGCGGGCACGCCTTGAGCGCGGGGGACTTCGTCTTCGAAGTCATCTTCTCGCGGCAGTTTCTCACCAACTGGTTGATCGTAGGCAAAACTTCTCTCCCTGAGCGTAAGTCTGGGTTCTCCGCTGTCAGCGCGCCGGTGGGCGGCGCACCGCGACGGTGCGACACACGGCACCGCCAT
>JAKPUV010001333.1 GCA_029554925.1 Candidatus Hydrogenedentota bacterium
AGACGATCGCCCGCTCATGCCCGCCGCCGCGCCGGCGATCGTCTTGTAGCCGACGAAATCAATGAAGGTGTCGTCGAGGCTGAGGGTGTAGGTGACCGCGTCCCCGACCGGGGCGGCGGCAGGGGCCGCCTCCGCAGGGGCGGGGGTGTCCACGGGGGTCTCGGCGGCGGCGGCCGGGGCAGCCGGCGCGGGGGCGGCGGCCGGTTCCGCCGGGGCCGCCGGCGCAGGCGCCGCCGGCGTGTCCATGCCGGCCAGGTCCACCACGGTTCCCATGGGCTTCTCGCGCTCAATGTCGGCGATGGCGTTCTTGTGGCCGATGGTGAATCCTAGGCTGTATCCGCCGAAACCGCCAACGGCGGCGCCCAGGGCGATCAGGACGACGCCAATGAGGATCTTTTTCATGGTGCTGGCTCCTTCTTCTCTGCCCTGTTAACGCGCGGGCGGGCGATTATCTTAGAACACAGGGCCGCGGCGGGGTTTTCCCGCCGCGGCCTGGAAAAACGTCGTCAGCTCTGCGCGGGGGCCGCGGGGGCCTCGGGGGCCGCCGCCGCGTCGGCCGCCGGGGCGGCCTCGGCGGGCTTGGCCATCTTGTCGCCCCAGGACGGGTCATACTCGTAGTGCGTCGGCGTCTCGAAGTCGAAGGTGGTCCACGCCGGGTCGAAGTCAATCATCTTGCCCTCAGTGCGGGACTTGATGGCGGCGATGGCGGTCAGGGCGGTGGTGAAGCCGACCATCTGGTTGTTGCGCGGGACCTTGCCGGTGCGCACGCCCTCGATGAAGGCCTCGAACTGGTATGCGTCCGGAATCTTAAGGTCCGTCTGGTCGCCGAAGAGCTCCTTGCCCTCCGTGAGCTCCTTGTTGCTCAGCCTGAGCGAGGTGCCCGAAGCGGTCTTCTTGGCCAGCTCCTCCGCCGTGAGATTCTCCTGCGTGGCGTAGGTGACGTCCTCCTGGTAGTACTTGCAGACGTTCTCGGTCAGCTCGAGGGTGCCCAGGTCGCCCTGGATCAGCTCGGACGCGCCGCGCTTGGCGTTGCTCAGAATGCTGCTGTACACGAAGCGCACGGTGTAGTTGCGGTTGGCCGTGCTGTCGTCCATGAGCGTCGTGCGGGACTTGGTCTGGATGAAGCCCGGCGAGCTGCGCTTGAGGTCGTACTCGAAGACGAGGACGATGTTGTCGTGGGCCGTGCGGCCATCCTTCCAGTAGTCGAGCCCGGCGACGGAGAAAACGCGGGTGGGCAGGGACTTGAGGAACCAGTTGGCGATGTCGGTCTGGTGCGTGGCCAGCTCGGTGTAAAGCCCGCCGGACACCTCGTCAAACAGGCGCCAGTTCATGTGCAGCTCGAAGTCGGGGATGTACTTCTTCTCCTCCTCGTTCAGCACGTAGTCCTTCG
>JAKPUV010000762.1 GCA_029554925.1 Candidatus Hydrogenedentota bacterium
TCCGGACTCCTGGGGCTGGCAGGACAAGGTGAAGAACGCGGGGGTGGACAGCGCCACGCGCACGGAGATGGTGGGGCGCGTCATCTACCTGCACAACGCCGACGAGACTGCGGCGCGCGGCGCGGCGGTGTGGCCCACGCCCCACACCCCCATCATCGCGCGGGGCACGCCGGGAAAGGGCGGCGACTACGGGACGCTCCGGGCGCCCTTCAGCCAGTTCGCCGCGCTCATTGACGCCGACTACGGCGACCCAGGAGCGCTGGACCCGCACGTTCCCGTCGTGGGCGCCATGCCCGTGCCGGACCCCGGGTTCTGGCTGTGGATCGGCGACCCCGACGCCACCGGCCCCTCCGCGTCCACGCGGGCGCTCGCCGAAAGCCAGGGGCTCCAGCTGGAACACCGCAAGAAGGACGACTGGGAGGTGTACTGGTACCGGAATGAGGATCCGAACCAGACGCAGCTCCAGGACACCACGGCGGGCGGCCTGATCCGGGGGAATCCGGCCCCGCCGCTTGAATACACCCCGGCCGGCGCCGAGGACGCCTGGATCTGCCCGGAGGTGCTCCAGCCGGCCCTCATGCACCTGAAGGACACGTACCTGAACGGGAACGCGCTGCGGGTGCGCAACACGGCGATGGAGTACCTGAACCGCATCTACGGGCGGCTGGCCTATCACCCGCCCGCCGCCGACGAGGCGCGGATTCTGGAGACCCTGGCCGGCGAGTTCCGGGTCATCTATGACCGGGCCGCCGCGGGGCTGGACTACTTCGGCAACCCGCCCGGGTGGACGCCCATGCTCTCCTTCGAGGCGAACGCCTCCCTCTTCCGCGACGAGTACGAGAGCGCCGTGCGCACCCTCTTCCTCTCCATGTGGATCGAGGACGAGGAGCACCGCAAGGAGACGAGCGTCGCGGCGATCAACGCCAACATCACCGAGCTCGAGCGGCAGATCGCGGCCCTCAAGTCGAAGATCAACCTCAAGCGCGCCGACCTGCCCGGGCTGACCACGGCCGCGCAGGCGCTGTCCGTGGAGAAGGCCAATCTGGAGGCCGAGCGCCTGGCGCTGGAGACCAAGCTGCGCGAGCGCGCGGAGGAGGAGGCCGAGGACCCGTGGTGGAAGAAGGCGCTCAAGGTCACCTCTTCGCTCCTCAAAGTCATTCCCCTGCCCGAGACGCAGCTCCTCGGCGGGGCCATTGACCTCGTGCAGGACTTCTCCTGGGAGAACGCGGCCCAGCTCGCCGACAACGGGGTGGAGTTCGGGCTGAACGTGCAGCTCGACCGCTACGGGGACGCCGTGGACCAGGTGGTCAACACGGCCACGGCCATAGACCCGTCGGTCATCGACAGCCGCGAGGACGCGGCGGCGCTCTACGGCGACTACAAGGCGAAGCTGGACGCCATGGCCCAGGAGTCCGTGAAGTACCAGGAGGCGATGCGCGTCAACGGCGCGCCCCAGTCCAAGGTGGACCGCATCTTCGACGAACTGAAGGCCAAGAGCGCGGCCTTCCAGGAGCTGACCGGGAAGATCGAGGACCTCAAGACGCGGGAAAGCGCCGCGACGCAGAAGTACGAAACGCTGTCGGCGGAGCTGGACCAGGCGGTCGCCGACCTGGGGACGGCCCTGGTCAGCCTCGGCGAGCAGCGCCAGACCCTGCTTACGACCACGCGGTCCCAGGACCACCGGTCGCGCCAGTACTTCAAGGACCTCGACCAGCGGGTGCGCCACCGCCTGCTGAAGTACCACTACTACATGGCGAAGGCCTACGAGTTCCGGACCCTGAAGCCCTACAACCAGCCCATCCGGCTGTCGCAGGACATCCTGACGGCGCTGATGCAGAAGCTGGCGGAGCCCGACCCCCTGACGCCGGAGCTGCGGCACGGGCCCGTGCTCTCCGCCGACGAGGTGGAGACCCTCAAGGTGCCGTTCGAACAGGACATGCGCGCCGTGGTCGAGCGGTTCGTGGACGACGCGAACGCCGCGGGGGTGGACCAGGAGCTGCCGCTGACCTACGCCCTCTCGCCGGAGCAGCTGGACACGCTCAACCGGCGCAAGCGCCTCACGATCAACCTGCAGCAGCTCGGCATCCTCTCCCTCGGCGAGGACAACCACCGCATCCGCGGCCTGGTCACCGACACGGTCGCGGCGGGCTACGCCGGGGGCGACCCGGACAACGCCTACCTCGACATCTCGTACACGCACAGCGGCGTGTCGCGCATGCGGTCGCGCGGGAAGGTGCTGAAGTTCCAGCACTACGCCAAGCCCGACACGACGCCGCTCCAGTGGAAGGCGCGCTACACGAACTACAACGGCTCGTGGACCGAGTCCGCCCTGAGCGGCGAGTCGCTCTCCATGCTCGACTTCATCGGCCTCCACGAAAACCAGTTCTACTACTGCGTTCCGTCCGCCTGGGCCGACATCGAAATCCGGCTGGACGGCCCCTACCGCGACGGGTTCACCGTGGACAGCCTGCGGCTGGCCTTCCTGCTCAGCTACACGCCCAAGCCCGCAAACGTCTCGGACATCTACGTCGCCTCCGGCGGCGGGGTGTCCCCGCGCGTCGAGGTCAGCGTGCCCGACGTGGTGGACGGCAAGACGGGCGGGCACCGCGAGTTCTTCCGCCAGTACGCCTCGGCGGGCACCGTGACCCTCACCACGACGCCTGTCTACGGCACCTACCTGTTCTCGCACTGGAAGCTCGACGGCGCGGCCGTGCCGACCAAGGGCGCCCAGCCCTCGATCACCGTGCCCCTGTCGTCCGGACACATCGTGGAGCCCGTGTTCGTGCCCGCCCCGGTCACGACGCCCAATGTCGTGGGCAAGGCCTACGCCCCGCGGGTCGAGCCGCCGCCCGGCACCGACATGGCCGGATACTCCTACCCCATCGGGGCCTACTCCGACGCGGAGTACCGGCTTGTCAGCGAGGGGCTGGCCCTTGGGCTGGTGCGCTACGAGCAGACGGGCGACGACGCCGACAAGGGCAAGGTGCTGCGCCAGTACCCGACCCCGGGCATGAGCGTCGCCAGGGACTCCGCGATCCACATCGCCGTGTCCACCGGCACAGACCCCGCGGGCGAGGACCCGCTCGACGCG
>JAKPUV010000764.1 GCA_029554925.1 Candidatus Hydrogenedentota bacterium
GTTAGACCGCGAGATCGCCGTGGAGGCCGGCGCGCCGCGCTCCCTGCTCTTCACCAAAACCGCCGCAGGATGGGAACCGGCCGGTTAGGGAACAGGTTCGTAGTCCAGCTCGGCGGGGTTGTGGTTCTCCGCGAGGTGGCGGCGTACCCCTCCTGCCCCTTCAGGTGCTTTCCGAGGAAGGCAGTGCTGTACCCGTTGACAAGGGGAAACACGGCCTCGCGGGCCACATAGGTCAGCGGTTCGCCGTTGGTGATGCGCTTGCCGGCGCCCACGCCGTCGCCGAAATCGGGCTTGAGCTGGTACATCTCCGTGAAGGAGAAATGGCCGGCGTTTCGGAACTCCACCCGGTAGCGCGGCCCGGCCGCCTTCGCCCACACGTTCCGGAGGTGGCCCATGCGGTCCAGACCCAGCGTGTCGTCCTCCGCGGCGATGAACAGCATGAGGGGGATGTCGGTCCGTTTCCATTCCGGCGCGGCGCCCGCCATGGGGAGGATCGCCTTGACCCGCGGCTCGGCGTCGGACACCCAGAAACTGGTGAAGCCGCCGAAGGAGTGGCCCGCCGCCGCGATCCGGTCGAGGTCCACCCGCCCGTGGAAGCGGCTGTCGTTCCCCTTGGCCATCAGGGTCATCTGGTCGATGAGGAAGGAAAGGTCCTTCGGCCGGTCCGCCGCCGACCGGTCGCGGGCCTCGGCGCCCTGCTGCATGGGCACGGGCACCCCGGCAACAAAGGTCACCGCGCAGTTCCCCGTGTGGTCCGGCGCCATGACAACGTACCCGTGGCTCGCCAGGTGCTCGCACCAGAATGCGTTCTGCATGCGCAGGCCGCCGTTCCCGTGGGAGAACAGGATCAGGGGGAACTGCCCGTCCCGGATGCGCGCGTCGCGCACCGCGAAGTTCTGGAAGGTGCGGTCCGCCTCGGCCAGGTCCACGCCGAACCCCGCGTAGAGCAGCAGCGCCAGCTCGGGCGACTGGTTGCGCAGCAGAAAGTCGCTGAGCTTGTTCGGCGGCAGCCCCCGCGTCTCGTCCGTGGCGGGGTACCAGATGTCCGTGGGCAGCGTGCGCGGCCCGCCCGTCGCCGGGTCCTGGCGGGAGGCGTCCGTGAAGGTCATGGTCGTGACGCCGACGGGATACGGCCCCGGCTTCTCCGGGTCGGGAAGGGCGGCCTCCTCCGCGGGGGCAACCGCCGCAAGGCACAGGCAAACCACGCAGAAGAGAAGAAGGTTTTTGGTCATGGCGGATCTCCTGTCAGCGGGGTTCACGAAAAGTCGGACCGGTCGGACCGGTCCGACTTGTCTGACTTGCCCAACCGGCACCCGCCCCCTCAACCCTTTTCGACGGACTTCACCAGGTCCTTGCGCACCGGGTAGACGCGGTTGGCGTACTCGATGTACCAGTACGGCTCCTTGTCCTCCACCTTGTCCGCGGGCTGGGTGAGGCCGCTGTGGAA
>JAKPUV010000770.1 GCA_029554925.1 Candidatus Hydrogenedentota bacterium
GTGACTACCGCCTCCGGGCGCGTGGCACCTATCCCCCGCGAGCTGGACGGACTCCGTCCCGCGGACACGCTCCGTGCATGGCTGGCAGCATCTGGCACTGCGGACGCACCCCTGTTCCGGCCCATAGGGCGCACGGGGACCCTCTCCCCGGCACCCCTCTCCGTGCGCACCATCGGGGAAATCGTTAAGGAATCCGTGTTCCGTATTGGAAAAGACCCGTCGTGTTACGCCGGTTCCTCCCTGAAACGGGGACGGAAGACCCCCTGATCGTGGCAACGATAACTATGTCACCTCTGAACCTTTGCGAAAGGGTTTGCACCTCTCACGCTTTTCACAGGAAGACGCGAGTCCCTTCATAGGGCTAAGACTGCGAAATGCGGGGTAGGCGCCTGAAAGTCACTGTGCCGGGGGATGACGCCAGACATTTTTGAGGTGTTTCACCGGCAAGCCATGCGGACGCAGGGTCAACGGGTTTCTGGTCGGCCGATCCAACACCCCCCTCCACGGACATCAGCGGCGGGAGCACCGTTTCCAGAGTCCCTCATGCTTCCCCGGAAAAAACAGGCGGGGCTTTCCGTTATTCGGAAAGTTTTCCGTCTACACGGGGTTCCGGATACCGGACGGAAGGCGGGCGGGGTGAATACGCGGGCGGGTTCCATCGTCCGGTTGGGCATCAACGGTGAAAGGGTTGCGCGATGGGTTGGCTGCGGGACATGGGCGAGTGGCCGCCGGAGGAGGCCGTCACCCTGCTCAATGAGCAGTTGTCCATCGAGACGGTCGGCATTCCCCTGACATGCCCGCGCAGGACGGTGGAGGAGGACGGGTCCGTTTCGCTGACGGACCATGAGGGGGCCGCCGCGACGTTCTGGTTTGCGCAGGCGGCGGACGGCGGGATCCGGCTGTTTTTTGTCCTTCCCCTGTGCGCCGTGCCGCCCGGCGACCGCGCGGCTTTTTATGAGAGCCTCCTCCAGACGGCGGGGGCCGGGAGTTTTTTCAGGTTCCATATCCACGGGGGTGTCGTCCACCTCAGCGGCTCGCTGCACGCCGACGAGGTGACGGACGGGCTCCTCCCCCGTTTGACCGTCGGGATGTTCCTCTACGCCAAGACCGCCCTGATGACCCTCTCCCAACGGTTCGGCGTGGGACCCTGGTATGGGGCCGATCCCGAGACCGCGGGGCGCTGGGACGCCTATTATCCGGATGCGGGGTGCGACGCGCGGGAACGGATCCACAGAAACCTCTGCGTGAAAATGCGCCGGGGCGATGGCCACATCAGGGCCCGCGCCGAGGCTGCCGGTTATGTTCCCCCCGCCGGGGGGGACGCGCGGGATATGGGGGAGAAGACGCCGGCGGAGGCCCCCGCCCCCTTTGGAGACGGCGGTCTTATGGAGGGGCTGCCCGGACTGGAGGACGCGCTCTTGGAACAGCTGGCCCTCCTGCCGGCAGACCTTGCCGACACCTTCCCCGACTTGACCGTCCGCCGCCACAACCGCCACACCCTCGCCGTCACCCTCAAGGGCTTCACCGTGTTCACCGGGTTCGTCGCCGGGGGATTGGACGAGTTCTTCCTCTATTGCCACACCCCTGTCTGCGCGCTGCCCGAATCCCCTTCGGACGCCGTCTACCGGGTCCTGCTCGACGCCGGGTGCCGATACGTGCCCGTCCAGGTGGGCATCGTGGACAACGCCGTGGGCTTATGCGGCGGGCTCGACTGGCGCCTGCTCACCCACGGGGACGGCCAGCGCCTCCTCCTCAGAATCTTGAATCTGGCCGAAGAGCTGCACGAAGAACTCACCCGCCGCCACGGCCTGACCAGCCTCCGCGGCCCCGTGGAGGAACCCCCGCCCCGGGACGCGAAGGCGCGGCGCAGGGCGAAGTGACGCCGTCGGGGAGGCCCGTCCCCCGGGTGCAAAGACGTCCCCGATGTTTCCGGTATTCGGAAAGGTTTCCGGATACACTGGGTTCTGGATACCGGGCGGAAAGCGGGCCGGATGAATACCGGGGCGGGGGCCGTGGTCCGGTTGGACGTCACCGACGAAAGGGTCGCGCGATGGGTTGGTTGGAAGAGGCGGGCGAGGGGTCCACACAGGAAATCATTCAAGATCTGCGGCGCCGGCTGTTTGCGGCGCTCATGGTGTTTCCCATCGCGCCCGTGAGCGTTGAGGAGGACGAGGACGGGGGCCTCGGCATCATGGACGGCAAGGGAACTGCCATCTTCTTCGTCCTCACGGACACGGGGGAGGAGGGCATCCAACTGCGGTACACCGCCCCCGTGTGCCTTGCGCCGCAGCGCAACCGGCAGGAGGTCTACCGGATGCTCCTTGAGGAGCTGGCCGGC